>JAHDVN010000617.1 GCA_023384635.1 Thermoanaerobaculia bacterium | reverse complement strand
AACCCGCCGTACATCGAGGTGAAGCGGTACCGGGAGTGGATGCCCGAGATGTACCGGTACCTCAAGGAGTCCGGGCGCTTCGTCACGGTCGATCAGGGGAAGACCGACATCGCCATGCCGTTTCTCGAGGTCGGGGTGCGCCATTTGCGGCCGGGGGGCCGTCTCGGGTTCATCGTCCAGACCCGCTTCTTCCGGACCGAGTACGGCGTCTCGACCCGGCGGTGGCTGCGCACCGGTGGGCTCTTGGAGGCCGTGGAGGAGTTCGGTGACCTGCAGATCTTTCCCGGCCGGACGACTTACACGGGGATCCTCGTGCTCCAGCCCGGTAGCGAGGCCGTGGACTACCGGACCTACAGCACACTTGCTGCGGCGGAGTCCGGGAGCGCCGCGGTGGAGGCCCGGATCCCGTTCGAGCAGCTCGACGACACCCCCTGGGCGCTCGACCAGCCGGATCTTCTGGCCGTCCACGCGGCGCTCGCCGAACGCCACGGCACCCTCGGGGAGCACCGCGACCTCGAGATTCACGTGGGGCTCCAGACACTCTACGGCAAGCTCTACCAGCTCCGGCCGCTGGCGGTCACGGCGCGGACGGTGCGTGGCGTCAACGGGCTGGGGGCGGAGGTCGTGCTGGAGCGTGGCGCGCTGCGTCCCCTCTGCCGCAACCGGGGTTTCTACCCGTTCCGCCGCGAGAACGCCGACGCCTGGGTGATCTTCCCGTACGAGATCGAGCACGGCGAGGCGCGCGAGATCCGCTTCCCGGAGCTGCGCCAGCGCTTCCCGAGGACCGCGGCCTACCTCGAGGAGAACCGCGCCACCCTCCGCCGGGCCGTCGCCGTCCCCGAGGGCCGCGACCGCTGGCACCTCTACACCCGCCCGCAGAACCTGGTCGCGCAAGCACAGCCCAAGGTGCTCTTCCCGATGACGATCGAGGACACCGCGGCCACGGTTGACCCTGCGGGCGACGTCTACCAGGACAACGTGAACGTCAACAGCCTCACAGTGCGTACCGGAGCCGTGGATCTGGCGGCCCTCGCTGCGGTCTTCAACTCGACTGTTTTCAGCGCGCTCGCCCGTCTCAAGGCCGGCTTGAACGACGCGGGCTGGAGAAAGTTCAACCGCCAGTTTGCCGCTCTCGTTCCTTTCCCACGCGCGTCTCTGGCCGATGGGCAGGCCCAGCAACGTCTCGCCGACCTCGCGCGCGGGATCGAGAAGCACCAGGAGCGCCTCCTC
>JAHDVN010000148.1 GCA_023384635.1 Thermoanaerobaculia bacterium | reverse complement strand
ACACCCCCACGTGCGTGGGGACAGCTCGTCCTCACCCGGCTCGCGCACGGGCTCGGCCGGTACACCCCCACGTGCGTGGGGACAGCGCCATCGGCGTACTCGACCTCGAGTGGGCCGACCGGTACACCCCCACGTGCGTGGGGACAGCTTGGACGCCTCGGAGAGCCGCTCGTCGATGACCGGTACACCCCCACGTGCGTGGGGACAGCCTCTCGGCCGACGACGTGCGCGAGCTCGAGAACCGGTACACCCCCACGTGCGTGGGGACAGCGACGATGGCGGCGGGCTTCTCCGGTTCGCGGTCCGGTACACCCCCACGTGCGTGGGGACAGCCGCTCCGGCCGCTGCATAGATCGGGCTCCCACACGGTACACCCCCACGTGCGTGGGGACAGCGTGCTCCGGCAGGCTGGATCGAGCTTCCTCTACGGTACACCCCCACGTGCGTGGGGACAGCGCCGACCTGCCCGCCGTCGGAGTAGCGCCGGGCCGGTACACCCCCACGTGCGTGGGGACAGCGTGCGGTTCGATCCGGTGCGGCGCTGGCGGTTCGACGGTACACCCCCACGTGCGTGGGGACAGCAGGGGATGCGGTGTGAAGGGGACGGCCTACACCGGTACACCCCCACGTGCGTGGGGACAGCTCTTCCTGTTTTCAGACACTTAGCGCCGCAGAACTAGCTGAAGCCCCTCCATGTCGATGACCTGCCGGCTGGTGTCGCCATGGATGCGCGCCCGAAAGCCCTGCTCGGTGGCCGCTGGGTGGAGCAGCACACAGCCTCCCAGACCTGGGTGCTTCGTCAGGTGCTCCCATAGCTTGTCCCGGACGCGGGCCGAGAGGCTCCCGACGAAGACGCCCGCGCGGATCTCCAACATCCAGCGCGTGAGCAGTCCGCGCAGGGAGGGTGAGGCCTTCTCGACCACGAGAACCGTCATGACGTCTCGGGCTCGCTGTCCCTTGGGGGCGCGTCCGCAGCCCAGTTGCGGCCGCCCGGAGAGTCGGTCCCGCCCGGGTCCCATAGGGCAGCTGGCGGGACAGCTTCGTCGTCTACGGCAAGGCTCTCGGTGCGGACGCGCTCGGGGATCATCCCCAGGGCGCGCTGCATGTCGGGAACGATCCGCTCGAGGACGCGATGGGCTGTGAGCCACTCCCGGCAGGCCCTTCGAGTTCGGCTCTCGACCTCGCGGTCTCCTTCGTGTGCGGTAGCAAAGGCAACCGGTACGCTCAGGTCGATCTTGTAGAGGTCGGCGATGTCGTAGACGAAGGAAAGCGCCTTCCCGGTGTGAATGAACCCCAGAGCGGGACTGAAACCGGTAGCTGCGATCGCCGCGTGGCAGAGGCCGTACAAACAGGTATTCGCGACCGAGAGCGCTCGGTTGACCGGGTCTGCATCGCCCCAGGCGTCACGCTTCCAAGATCTTCCCTTCCAGGGCACCCCGCTGGCAGCACTGGCCGCGGCATACGCGTCCCGCACCCGCACCCCCTCGAGACCGCGCAGTTGCTCGAGGGTCAGGTGATCGGAAACCGGCGCCGCGAAGCGCATGCGGTAGAGGCGTTTCACCACCTCTAGGTGTGCGGCGGGGTCGGCCCAGGCTCTCGCCTGCCAGTGCAGGTTGGCCGCTCGGCGCGAGTCGGGGTGGCCGCTGGCGTAGAACCGGACCCCGGTGCTCCCGCACCAGACGATGGAGCACCCGCTGCGAGCGAGCGCGGTCACCGCCGCATGCGTGATCGTGGTTCCAGGTCCGGCGAGGAGCGTCGCCAGCGGAGCGGAGGGGATCGAGATCCGGCCGCGGGAGCCCAGGAGGACGACGCCATCGTCGTCCTTCTCGATCCGCGCCTGTTCGACGTACAGGAACGACCAGGACCCCGCGATTCGCGGAAGGGAGGAGAGGTCGGTCCCGAGCGGACGAGACACGGGGCACTCATCCCGTCGTTCGTGGCGGGATCGCTGCCAGGCTGAGGAGGCCGAAGCCGAAGGCCTTGGCGGAGCCGAGGCCGTCACGTACGGCGGCGGCGAAGGCTGCCGGGTCGGTGACTTCGAGGACGCCTTCGAAACGGACCGCGAAGTGCACCATCTGGTGCTCCCCCTGGTCGCCCGCCTTTCGACCGTGCGTCCGGCCTTCGGGAGTGACGATGAGGTCCGGCAGGTCAGCGTGCCCCGAGTCGGCGAGCCGGAAGCCGTGGCGCTCGCCCTTTCTGCGCAGCCACCGGATCTGCTCCTCCTCGCGCATCAGCGCGTGGCGGTGCCCTTCCCGCTTCACCGTCGGGTTCGCGCGGAGGCGGAAGCGCCAGCGCTGGCCGGGCCGGAACGCGAGCCGGACCTCCTTCGGCGGCAGGGCCTCGACGAGGTAGCGCTCGGCGCTCAGCCTGCTCCAGTCCGGGACTGTGGCGGACTGCACGAGAACGGTGACCGCACCCCCTCGCCGGTCGGGCTCGGCGCGGAACAGAAGCCGCCCGTTCCCGCCGGCGGAGAGCGCGTCGAAGGCCTTCGAGAGCGTGCGGTGCATCTCGTACGGCTCGGCCAGCTCGCGCAGGACCTGACGGCTTCGGGGGTCGAGCAGCAGTTTGGAGAGATACATCACACCGCCTCCTCTGCCACCGGGAACGAGCCGGCCTCGAGCCACCGGGTGCGGACCCGCCGGACGGCGAACCGCCGGTCGGCGAAAGAGAGGGGCACGTCCTGGCGCACCTCGCCCTCCTCGTCCGGACCGCACTCGAGGACAAGCCGGAGCCGTTCCGGCGGCGCCTCTCCGCCCCGCGGGCTCCACGGTACGCCGGCCAGGGCCGACTCGAGCGACGGTCCCTCGACCACGCCTCCGCCAGGAAACCGCACAGGCTCCCCGGGCACGAACGCCTTCCGCCCGAGGCAGAGTGGCCACACGGGCTCCCCCAAGGCGAGGTCGAGTCGGGCGAGGAGCTCGCCGGGGCCTTCGAGCCCCACTAGAAAGTCGGCATCGGCGAGGAAGAACCGCTCCGAAACCACAGACCCCGTTCCCTCGCCGCTCGCCCGGGCCACGTCGAGCGCGGTGTGGTAGTCGCGCGACAGCAGGCCCTCGCGGTCGGCCCGCACCCCCATCCGCAGCCGGGCGAGGTCGTCGAGCGCCTGTTCGCGGTTCCGCCCCTCGGCGGCACAGAGCAGACCGATCACACCGCTCTTCGAGGGCTCGAGGCCGGTGTCGCGGTAAAGGAAGCGGCTCCCGGTGCCCCAGGACTGCATCGGCCCGGCGAGCCGCAGGAGCAGCACCTGGCTCACGGCAGCGCCTCTCCTGCGAGAAGGTCCATCGTGCCGTCCAGCAACTCCGAGAGCCGGCCCACGCGGTACGGCGCGAGAGCCGAGAGCTCCCCGTCGCCGAGCCGGCAGACCTTCGCGCCCGCGATCGCCGCTTCGCCGTACAGGGAGGTCAGCTCGCCCCAGTAGCGGTCGAGAGCGGCGATCGAGCTGTCGATCAGGCCGCTCTCTGCCGCGGGGCGGATCGGCCGCACGAAGGCGTTGGCGAGGTTCCAGAAGCCCTGCCGCCGCACCACCGCGAGGATCAGCGACGGAGGGTTGTGCGCGGCCATCCCGTTCTGGCGGCCGGTGGGGATCGCCTCGACGGAGGCCGAGAGGAACGCCCGCACCGCCTGTCTGGCGAGCTCGCGGTCCCCTCCCAGGTTGCGCTCGAGCTGCGGGAGGCTCACGTTCGCGTAGCGGTAGAAGCAGGCGGAGTTGAACTCCACGGTGCCGATCATCCCGGCGCCCGACTCGTCCTCGGGCATCAGGTCGTCGACCGCCGTGTAGTAGTCGAACTCCAGGTTCATCCGGTTCGTAGAGATGGCATGGGCGACCTGGCAGGCGGCGTCCACGTTCATCGCCTTGAGGTCGGCGAGCATGCGGCCGAAGAGCGCGAGGTCTACGGCCCGGCTCCCCTGGAGTGCGGCCTCCACGGCGCTCTTGAGCTCGGACGGGAACTTGCTCTTGGCCTCCTTCTTGGCTCCCTTGCCCTTCTTCCCCTCCACCCCCTCGGCGCCTCCCTCTTCCCGAAGCGCAGCCACGACATCCCAATTGGCGTCGATGAGGTCCGCGAGGGCTGCCGCCTGGTCGTTTCCCAGGAAGAGGAGGTACTGCGTCTTGCCGTCGTCGAGCGAGAGCCCCGCGCCCTCCAGCACGGCTTGAGCGGCGGCCAGCGACACCTCGCGATCGCGGCCCCGGCCGGCGAGCTGGTTCGCGAGCTCGTCGACCACGCGCTTCGAGCGGAAGGCGAGGGCCTCGGGCGGTAGCAATTGCCGGTCCTGAAACGCCTTCCGGATCGCGCGCTTGAGGCACTGGCTCGAGATGCGAGCGCGCCGGAAACCGCCGAACTCACAGTCCTTCGGCGAGTTGGTGTCGTCCCGGTTCAGGCAGGAGGGTGCGAAATTCTGCAGCATGTGGAGTTCGAGCAACATCGTTCAGCTCCTCTGAATGTCGTTGATGGGGGAAGCCGTGTTCACGGGCTCCTCGCCGGAGCCCCAGAAGTCCCTCGCCCAGCGGCGCTGGACACGCTGTGTCTCGTAGCCCCAGCCGCGCAGGTCGCGCAGCAGCTGGCGCCAGTCGACTGGGATCGCGTGGGCCGCGAGCAGCGTCACCGCGTGGCGCAGGTGCGCGCCGAGGTCCTCCTCCTCGGAGGCGAGGAGGCCGAGGAACCGCTTCTCGACGCTTTCGCTGGCGGTCGCGGCCGCCAGCCTGCGGAAGGAGAGCCCGAGGGTTCCGCTGCCGCCGGCCATCGAGTGGAGGGCGAAAAGCGAGGCGACGAGGAGGAAGCGGTCCTCCTCGCGCGGCCCGAGCGCGCGCGGCAGCCACGGGTAGACGACCGCGAGGGCTTCCGGCTGCCACCCCGAGGCTTCCGAAGCGGAGCGGCGCAGCGCGGCGAGTGCCCCGCGCTCCTCGCGATCGCGGAGCGTCTCGAGCCGGCCGACGAAGCGGTCGGCAAGATCAAGTGCCTGAGCCATCTGGTGCCTCCTTGAAGTCCTTGGTGATCCTTCGCAGGCTCCGTTCGAGGCGGAGCGAGGCCTCCGTCTCGGCGCGCCAGACCCTGGCGCCCTCCCCGTACGAGCGGGCGACGATTCGGAAAGCCTCCCGGGCCGAACCGACGACGGCCGGATCAGCCCAGCCGGCGAGGAGGCCGGACCGTGCCTCCGGCAACGCCCCGGCGAGCGCTGCGAGAAGCCTCTGGAACGGCAGTTCGAGCCGTGACCAGAAGACCCGTAGACCGCCGGTCGGGTCCATCCGTCCGGGCGAGGAGCCCTCCGCATCGGGACGCGGCCCCGCTCCCTCGCCGGGCCCGCGGACCCGGCGCACGAACTGCTGCAGGGCGACGGCGAGCGCGCGCGCCATCTCTTCCGCGGCATCGAGAGCACGCGCCAGGTCGCCGAGCAGCAGGGGGTCGCCGAGATACCCGAGGGGCAGGGGCATCGCGTCGTGCCGCCAGAGCCGGACGGAAGTGGCCTTGCCCTTCTGCGTGCCCACGCCGAACGCGTCGAGCGCGAGCACGCGGGAGAGGTCCACCACGCCATCGCGGGCGGCCCGCGCGACCCAGTTGAGCGCCTCGTGAGGGCGGTCCGTGTCGTCGCGGGAAAGCTGGAATAGGGCGGCGGAGTCGCGCCACGTAGCTCGCTCGGAGTTGAGAACCAGTGGCAACCAGCCGAGCTTCTCGTCGCGCCGGTACGGCTTCATCGGGTCGGGGTGGTCCTTGTCGAAGCCGCGTCCCTGCACGAAGTGCGCGCGGCGAACCGTGGGGCCGTGAGCGCCGGCTTGGCACTCGTCGAGGCGTATGAGCCGGCTCTGCCAGGTGAAGAGATCGACCCGGCCGCGGGGAGTGGGCGAATCGAGGTGCGGAGCCGGATCCGGGGTCTCCCAGACAGGGAGGTCGGCGGGGGGCCTTTCGTAGCGCACCAGGTTGAGTAGCAGGGTCTCGAACAGGGAGCCGCCACGGACGAGGAGGGCGATGCCGCGGGCGAGCGGGCCGTCCTGCCGATTGCTCTTAGGGACGGTCTTTCCGTGGATCTCGCAGGCAGGACTGACCCCGAGGCCGAGCGCGAAGGACTGCCTGGCCACCAGACCCCGAGCTGCGACGGGGGCAGATAGTGCGATGGGGTTCTCGTCGGTCCTGTGGTCGAAGAGGGTGGGGTTGTTGCCGGAAGCGAGATCCTCGAACAGGGCGGCAGCGGGGAGCGGTGCCTTGGTCCGCAGACCGGCCACCTGAAAGAACGGGCGGTGCGCGTCGAAGAGGTCGAACCGATCGTGCCAGCGGGTGAGGTAGTCGAGGAGTGGCCCGTCCGGGAAACGTCCGGCGGCGAGCAGGCTCTTCCACTCGGCGAAGCTGCCGGGGCCGAGGACGCGGTGCAGGATCGCGAGCAGCAGGCGGTGGAGGGCGAGCGTCGTCACGGGCGAGCCATCCCGGACCTCGCGGAGCTCGTGCGCCCGAAGGAGCGCATCGCGCAGGCCCAGCTCGACGAGGGTCCCGTCCCGGGCCACCACGGGGACGAACGGCTGGTCGACGAGGTTGTAGGTCAGGTTCATGATCCTCCCTCGGGAGCGCGTTGCCATTCGATCTGGAGACCGGTCTCGGGATCGAGCCGGAGGGTCGCGGGTCCGAGGCGGGCCAGGCCCGCCTCGTCGAACTCGATCGCGCGATGGTGCCGCAGGAGTGCCACCTTCTGCCAAGCCGTTGGCACGGAGGTGGCGAGGAGGCCGCCGGCCACTGCCGGGTGACTAATGGAGAGGGCGGCGCCCAGCAGCCGCTCGCTCTCCGCGAGGCTCGCCGGGGGGCGGCCGAGGTCGAGCTCCGACTGGCCAGCCGCGTCGAGGTAGACGCGCTCGCCGCGGCGGTGGAGGCAGACGGCCTCGACACGCGGTCCGCCGAGCCGGGTGAGGGCCTGCAGCCGCGGGTTGATCTCCGGGGCGTCCTCCTCGAGGCGCTGGTTGAACTCCTCGAGCAGGTCGTCGTCGAGTCCCGGGTCGCCGATGAGTGCCTCGCGCGCAAGCAGCTGGTGTTCCTCCCTCGTGCGCTGGAGTCTAGACGCCGTCTCTGTCAGAACCTGACACCAGGCGGCCGAGAGACCGCCAGGCCAATCCGCCCCATAGACCTCTTCGATGAGTCGTGGCAGATCCGCGGGCAGCGCAACCTCTCCTACCTCCCGGAGGGCGAGGTACGAGCGGAGCAGCAGGTGCCGGTCGTAGACGCGTGCCGAAGCGCCGAAATCCGGGATTCCCCCGGCGTCCAAAGGAGGTGCGATCAGGCGCAGGACTGGATCGGGCGTTGGCCGGGTGGGCCGGGGGTGGCGATGGAGCCGTCCGGCGCGTTGGAGGAGCAGGTCGACAGGCGCCAGCTCGCTGACCATGACGTCGAAGTCGATGTCGAGGCTCTGCTCGACGACCTGGGTCGCCACGAGAACGGCGCGCTCTGGTCTTCGGCCGTCCTTCCCGAACCAATCGAGGACGCGACCTTCGATGCGGGACCGCTCGGCGAAGGGGAAGCGGGCGTGAAAGAGGAGCAGCTCGGACCCGGGCGCCGCACTGGTGCGCCGTCGGAGCTCGAGGTAGAGCTGCTGTGCCGCGGCAACCGTGTTGCAGATCGCCACCGCGCAACCATTTGACGATAGGACCCCGGCGAGCAGGTCGAGAAGCTCCTCCCGCGGCTCCCAGGTGAGGCCGAGGGTCCGTTCGCTCGACGCGGAAAACGAACGGACGTGCGTCTCGCCGTTCTCGACGACGACCACCGACGGGTAGGGAACCGGTCCGGCCGACTCCGCCCCCGCCGCAGCGAGCAGGCGGCGGCGGCTCTCGCCGGCGAGGGTCGCCGAGAGCAGGACGACCGTGCTGCCGAGGCCGATCAGCCACGCCACGAGGCGCTCGATGAGAGCCGACATGTAGGCGTCGTAGGCGTGGACCTCGTCGAGGATCACGGTCTTTCCGGCGAGCCCGAAGAGCCGGACGAAACCGTGGCGCGTCTGCAGCACGGCGAGCAGGGCTTGGTCGATCGTGCCGGTACCGAACGGGCCGAGGAGGCCGCGCTTCCTGGCGAGGAACCACTCCTCCGCGACGACGTGGCCGGTGCCTTCGCGGCTCTCGTCCTCGACCGCCGCCATGCGCAGGTCCCGGAAGGCATCGAGCAGGAGGGCGTGGCCGTGCAGCAGCTGGAGGTTCAGCCGCTGGCCGGGGTACCTCCCCCCAAGGTAGGAGACGATGCGGCCGAACATCTGATTGCTTGTCGCCTGGGTGGGAAGGGCGAGGTAGAAACCGGCGAGGCCGCGCGCCTGGGCGAGGCGATCGGCGATGAAGAGGGCGGCCTCGGTCTTCCCTTCCCCCATGGGCGCCTCGATCAAGACGAGAGCCGGCGGGCGCAGCGTTTCCGCCGCAGCGGCCGCCTCTGCCTGCAGCGGCCGGGCGGGTGCACAGGCTGGGAAGACCTCCAGGAATGTCCTGCTCTCCGGGGCCGGGGTCCAACCAGACCAGCCGAGACGCTCGAGAGCCGTGCGTGCCCGTTCACG
>JAHDVN010000616.1 GCA_023384635.1 Thermoanaerobaculia bacterium | reverse complement strand
CCTCGAGACGCCGGCGGCGTTCGACGCCTTCCGCGACGCGCTCGGCTCGGATCCGCGCCTCGACGTCCGTGCGCTGCGCCAGAGCGAGCACTACGAGCAGCAGTCGCGGGCGCTGGTCGCCCTCATCCGCGGCCTCGGCGTCCTGATCGCGGCGCTGATGGGGGTCGGCGCCGTCTTCGGCGCCCTCAACACGATGTACTCGGCCGTCGCCGCCCGCGCCCGGGAGATCGCCACCCTCCGCGCCCTCGGCTTCGGGGGCGGCCCGGTGGTCGCCTCGGTGCTGGCCGAGTCGCTCCTCCTCTCGCTCGCCGGCGGGGTGCTCGGGGCGGCCGCCGCCTGGCTGGCGTTCGACGGCTTCCGCGCCTCGACCCTCAACTGGCAGAGCTTCAGCCAGGTGTCGTTCGCCTTCGACGTGACGCCGGGCCTGCTCGCCGGGGGGATCCTCCTGGCCACCCTCCTCGGGCTCCTCGGCGGCCTCGCCCCGGCGCTGCGCGCCGCCCGCCTGCCGGTGGTCACGGCGCTGCGCGAGCTCTGAGGTCTCATCGGCGGGCGGACGATCCTCCCACCCCGGCGGGCAGGGTTGCCCCGGGGGGGCGGCGGCGTACAATCGGGATCATCCACACGACGTCGTCGGTGCGGCGTCCTTCCGGCCCCCTGGAGGTTGCCATGGATAACGCGAAGCTGATTCTGGACGGCAAGGAGTACGAGTTCCCGGTCATCGTCGGCAGCGAAGGGGAGGTCGGCATCGACATCTCGAAGCTGCGGGACCGCACCAGCGCGATCACCCTCGACGACGGGTACGGGAACACCGGGTCGTGCCAGAGCACGATCACGTTCATCGACGGCGACCGCGGCATCCTCCGCTACCGGGGCTATCCGATCGAGGAGATCGCCGCGGGGGCGAGCTTCGTGGAGACCGCCTACCTGCTCATCTACGGCAAGCTCCCGAACGCGGCAGAGCTCGCCGACTGGAAGCAGAAGCTGACCTACCACAGCCTCATCCACGAGGACATGAAGAAGTTCTTCGAGGGCTATTCGCACACCGCCCACCCGATGGCGATCCTGTCGGCGATGGTGGCGACGCTCTCGACGTACTACCCGGAGGAGGACACCGACCTCAACATCGGGCGGCTGATCGCCAAGGCGACCACGATCGCGGCCTTCTCCTACAAGAAGTCGATCGGCCAGCCGTTCGTCTACCCGCGCAACGACCTCTCCTACACCGAGAACTTCCTGC
>JAHDVN010000615.1 GCA_023384635.1 Thermoanaerobaculia bacterium | reverse complement strand
AAATTTCCAGAGTTTATCGAGCCTGTTCGTCTTTTAGGGATGATTACGGCAGTTGAAGATTTTGGACTGTTTTCAATTAAGGTTCAGGAGTTTGTATGGAAAGGTCTCTAGATCCTCAACTCCTTGCACTGGCATTAGGACAACACGAAATATTACCAACACCAGAGGCTTTGTCTGAACTTCTTGCTAGGGCGGAGCTTGGCTTATTACAGCATAAACCGGAATTTACCAATGAATTACTAGGTAATGGTTGGTACCTACATGCAATTGGATCTTCCAAGTATGCTTTAAGAACATATGGGATTGAAAGACAACGTGCTGCATTTCAGGTAGCCGCACATATATTTGACCTTTACCTGCAGTCTCAAGAGTTAGAACAGATAGATGTACTTAAATGCTCCTTCGCTTCTCAAGTTGCATACGTCAGAAGTCAACTAGATCCTAATTCTATTGCTATTTATAGTCGCATCAAGACATCATTGCGTTTGGATATGAATTTGGTTGAAAACTATCAAGAAGTGGCTCTTTCATGTGGGGTTGCTTTGTTGGGAATAAATGTTGATTACATTTATAGACTCAACGATGTTATTCGAGCTGAAATTGATCTGTTATTAAACGAGTGGGATGTAGACGATATATTTGACTCGCCATTTGGAGCTGCTGCAGGGGTTGCATTAGCGACGCGTCAATTAATCAGTTATTTGGTCTATGGAAGAGTGGAAAATATTGATCGTGCCAGAGACCTGCTTATCACATCAATTAGATTACAACCATCATCCAATGATCAAATTTCTAGGTGGGTTGCAGCGCACTTGCTAAACCTTGCTGATGATTTTCAGAATTCCTCCATTTGGACAGTCCTTCCACCAGATGTATCTCCCGAAGCTCGAAAAGCGTTCTCAATGGCATCCCCGAAAATTTTGACTCTTTGGCCGCCACAAATTCAACTGTTTAGCGAAAACATGGCGAAAGGTGTAAACCCACTTTCGGGAGATGTAAAAAGGCTATTTTTTGCGACTCCAACCAGTGGTGGAAAGACACTATTAGCCCAACTGCTTATTGTCTCTCATCTCTCAACTACTGATTCGTCTGTTTGCTATGTTGCTCCTACAAGGAGTTTGTGTAGAGAGGTTGCATCATCTTTGGAAAAAAGACTACGCTATCTTGAAAAAGATATTGTAAGTGGGCTGCCTGAGGGAAATTGGGTGGATGATTTGACGGACTTAAACCCGCAAGTAG
>JAHDVN010000147.1:787-8593 GCA_023384635.1 Thermoanaerobaculia bacterium | reverse complement strand
AGAGGGCCCGGTCGGGGGCCGGACCGGGGTCCGGGCCAGGCTCCGGGCCAGGCTCCGGGCCAGGCTCCGGGCCAGGCTCCGGGCCAGGCTCCGGGTGGAGGACCGAGGCGGGGTCCGGGCAGTGGGCCGGCGGGTGGCCCCGGCGGGCGGCCGGGCCGGGGTCCGCGACCGGGTCCGAAGCCGGGGTCGAAGCCCGAACCCAGGTCGGGCCCGCCGTCCGGTCCGCCGCGCGGCCCCGGCCGGGGACCGGCGGGAGGGCCCTCCAGGGGGCCCGGCAGAGGTCCCGGCAGCGGTCCCGGCAGCGGTCCCGGCAACGGTCCTCGCAGGGGTCCCGGCAGCGGCCGGCCCCCTCGCTAGAATGCCCCCATGACAGAACGGGGGACCTACCGCCTCGAGCTCGGCAAGGAGGACTTCAAGTTCTCCTGCGCCCACTTCACCCTCTTCGCCGGCGGCGCCGCCGAGCCGCTGCACGGCCACAACTACCGGGTGCGGGTGGAGGTGGAGGGGGAGCGCCTCGACCCCTTCGGCATGCTGGTCGACTTCGCGGCGGTCAAGCGCGCGGTGCGCGTCCTCTGCGCGCGGCTCGACGAGCGGGTGCTCTTGCCCGAGCAGGCTCCGGACCTCGTCTGGGAACGGCGCGGGGAGGAGATCGAGGCGCGCTTCGCCGGGCGCCGCTACCTCTGGCCCGCCTCGGAGGTGCTCCTGCTGCCGATCGCCAACACCAGCGTGGAGCTGCTGGCCACCTGGCTCTGGCGCGAGCTCGCCCCCGAGCTCGCCGGCTACCCGGTGCGGCGTCTCGCGGTGGCGGTCGAGGAGACGCTCGGGCAGGGCTGCCGCTACGCCGCGCCGCTGCCCGGCTGATCGCTCCCGCCCCCGCCGGCCCCACCCGCTGCAACCGACCGCCCCCGCCAGGGGGCGAGGCGCCCGCGCCGGCGATCGGCCAGCGCCGTGAGCAGGAGCGCGGCGAAGAGGAGCCCGTCGAGCGGGGTGGCCAGCGCCGGAGCGACGGAGAAGCGCGCCGAGAGGCGGATCGCCGCCCCCGCGACCGCGGCCATTGCCCAGAGCAGGAGCGCCGGTCCCGGCGCGCCCGCCGCGAGCAGGCAGGCCAGCAGCAGCCCGGGCAGAGCGGCGACGCCGGCGGCCCCGAGAGCGGCCGCCGGCCGCTCCCCGAGGAGGAGCGCCAGGTTCCGGCGCCAGCCCTGCCAGGTGGCGCCGAACCCGCGGTACATCTCGACCTCCAGCAGGTCGAGGGCGCGGAAGAAGCCGACCCGTCCTCCCGCCGCGGCGACCCGCCGCGCCAGCGCCACGTCGTCGAGCGGCTCGCCGGCGATCGCCGCGAGCCCCCCTGCCGCGTCGAGAGCGGCGCGCCGCACGAGCAGGAACTGCCCGTTGGCGACCGGCGGATCCCCGTCCCCTCGCGCGTGCGGCTCCCAGTCGCCGAGGTCGGCGTCGAGCAGGGCGAACACCGCCGGCGTCACCCGCCCCCGTGCCCGCCGCCCGCTGCCACCCGGCGACGGAGACGAGGTCGAGGCCCGCGGCGGCCGCCGAGGCGTGGGCGCGAGCGAGCAACTCGGGGTGATGACGGGTGTCGGCATCGGTGAAGAGGAGCCACTCGGTGTCGACCCCGGCGCAGCCGCGGTCGAGGGCGTGCACTTTTCCCACCCAGCCCTTCGGCAGGGGCCCCGCAGCGAGAATCTCCAGCCTCCCGCCGGCGCCCGCGGCGAGCTCGGCCACGCGGGCGGCGGTGGCGTCGCGCGAGCCGTCGTCCACCACGCGGAGCCGGAGCGGTGCGCTCTGCGCGAGGAGGCTCTGGACGCAGCCCGCGACGTTCGCCTCCTCGTCCCGCACCGGCAGCACCGCCAGGGTGGCCGGCGCCGGGCGGGCGGGATCGGGCTCCGGCAGGCGGGGTGCCGCGGCGCGGGCGGCCGCCAGGCGCGAGGCGAAGGCGAGGAGCGCGACGCCGGCCAGGATCGCCGCGGCGAGCACCCGCTCAGCCCTCCAGCAGAGGGCGCAGCGCGGCGAGGACCTCGCCCGGCTCGGCGTGGCGGCCGCTCTCCCACTTCGAGAAGAGGAGCCGGCCGTCGAGGCGCACGTCGAAGATGCCGTTGCGCCCGGCGATGAGCTCGGCCGTCAGGTTCGTCTCCCGCTCGATCTCGGCCGCCAGACCGGCGGCGCGCGGCAGGTAGCTTCAGACCACGCAGTACTCGATCGTGAGCTTCGGCATCGGTCCCGTCCGTCCTCGCAAGGGATGGCTCCTAGAGGGGCCGGCGGCCGCAGATCGCGCCGGCGTTGAAGTGGGCGTAGAGCTCGCGGACCCGGACGAGGTCGGGAACCAGCTCGACGGGGGCGAGGCCGCTCCCGGCGAAGAGGCGCTGCCAGAGCTCCGGGGTGAGGAAGCCCGGCTCGGGGCGCCGCTCCGGGTCGAGCGCCACCTCGACGAACCCCTCCATGGCGAGGAAGACCATCTCCGCGGCGATCGGCTGGCCGGGGAAGAGGCGCACGCACTCGCCGCCGACGAGCCAGCCGCCGGGGGCGAGTCGCTCCCGGAGCCGCGCCAGCGCCGCCGGCAGGTCGCGTGCCACGTGGAGGACGTTGACCCCGAGCACGAGGTCGAAGCAGCCCGCCGCCGGCCCCTCGGGGTCGAGCGGCGCGTCGATGTCGAGGCGGGAGAAGGTGAGGGGCAGGCCGGGGAAGCGGGCGCGCAGCGACCGCTCGGCGCGGCGGCGGAAGAAGGTGCTCGGCTCGGTCACCTCGTAGCGCGCGAGGTCGCCGAGGCGGCCGGCCTCCTCGAGGCGGCCGAGGAGCTCCTCGCTCGCGCTGCCGGCGCCGGCGCCGAGCTCGAGGATCGAGAACCGCCCCGCCGGCAGCCGCGGCAGCGCGGCGGCGGCGGCGATGACGTTGTTGATGGCGTAGATCGGGTGGCGGTTGGAGAAGTACTCGCCCCAGAGCCCGACGTGCCCGGCGCCGAGCAGCACCTGCTCGCCGCGCACCTCGCCGCGCGCCAACGCCGGGTAGAGCCCGCCCGCGAGGTCGAGCAGGTCGAGGCTCGGGGCGATCGCGGGATCGACCGCCAGACCCTGGGCGCGCAGCTCGGCACGGTGCTCCTCCGGCGCGCGACCGGTGGCGCGGTAGCGCGGCTTCCCCTCGTCGTCGTGCCCCTCGGCCACCAGCGCGCCGTCCTCGTTCAGGCGCCGCAGCAGGCCGCGCAGCGCGGGCACGAACGAGGGCGCGAAGCCGCGCCGCGCCGCCAGCTCGCGCGCCGAGGCGGCGCCGCCGAGCTCTGGCGCGAGAGCTAGCTCCCGCGCCAGTGCCAGCGCCCAGTCGCCCGCGTACCGCTCGACGAGCTCGACGGCGAGGTGGAAGCGATCGGTGAACGGCTCGCGCGGCAGCTCCGCGAGAGCGAGGGAGAGGTCGGGAGGGCGGAGGGCCGGCGCGAAGTGGGGCATCGCGGCGATTCTACGCCGGACGCCCGGCCGCGCCCGGGGACGCGGAGACGATGGGCTAAGATCCCGGGGGCGCCGTCCGGAGGCTCCTCGTCCATGGCCGAGACCGAGATCCAAACCCCAGCCGCGAGCGACGCCGACGAGGAGAGGGTCGGGCGGATCGCCGGCCACGTGCGCGCCATCCTCGCCGAGCTCGGTCTCGACCTCGCCGACCCCAACCTGCGCGCGACGGACCGCCGCGTCGCCCGGCTCTACCTCGAGATGTTCCACGGGCTCCGCGAGGGGGCCGAGCCCGCGGTCACCACCTTCCCGAACGACGAGCACTACAGCGCCATGGTCATGGAGCGGAGGATCCCCTTCTACTCCCTCTGTGCCCACCACCTGGTGCCGTTCTACGGCCATGCGCACGTGGCCTACATTCCGCGCGACCGGATCATCGGCCTCTCGAAGTTCGCGCGCATCCTGGAGTTCTACGCCAAGCGTCCACAGCTGCAGGAGCGGCTGACCGAGCAGGTCGCCGACTACCTGCACGGGGCGCTCGCGCCGCTCGGGGTGATGGTGGTCATCGAGGCGCGGCACCTCTGCGTGGAGATGCGCGGAGTGAAGAAGCCGGGCGCCGCGACGGTGACCTCCGCCATCCGCGGCGCCTTCCACCAGAAGCAGGTGCGCGAGGAGTTCCTCGATCTCCTGCGCCTCGACTGAACGGAGAGAACGGATGACCGCTTCCCGAGCCGTACTCGCCGGCTGTGGCGTCTCGGTGCCGCCGCTGTCGGTGGACAACGCGGCCTTCGCCCGCGTGATGGACACCACCGACGAGTGGATCCGCGAGCGCAGCGGCATCGCCCGGCGCCGCTTCGTCGAGCCCGGCGTGGGCTCCTCGGTGCTGGGCATCGAGGCGGCGCGCGCCGCGCTCGCCGACGCCGGCATGGAGGCCGGCGAGATCGACTACGTGGTCTGCGCCACCATGACCCCCGACCACTACTTCCCGGGCGTGGCCACGCTGGTGCAGCAGGGGCTGGGAATGGCCCCGCTGCCCGCTCTCGACATCCGCCAGCAGTGCGCCGGCTTCGCCTACGGGCTGCAGGTGGTCGACGCCCTGGTGCGCAGTGGCGTCGCGCGCCACGTGCTGCTGGTCGGCACCGACGTCCATTCCTCGCTGATGCCGCTCTCGGCCCGCAGCTGGGAGGTGCTCCTCGGCCACGACGCCGGGCCGCTCGACGCCGCGGAGAGGGAGTGGAACTCCCGCTTCCGCCATCTCGTGGTCCTCTTCGGCGACGCGGCCGGGGCGATGGTCTTCCGCGCCGAGGAGGAGTCCGGGCGCGGGATCCTCGGCGCCGCGCTCTACGGCGACGGCGGGCACAAGGAGATCCTCTACGTCCCCGGCGCCGGCTCGGCGCGGCGGCCGTTCGTCTCCCCCGAGCAGATCGCCGCCGCCGAGACGGTGCCGGTGATGCACGGCCGGCACGTCTTCAAGCTCGCCGTGACCCGCATGCCGGAAGCGACGCGCGACCTGCTGGCGCGGCACGGCTACGGGCTCGACGACCTCGACCTGCTGGTCATGCACCAGGCGAACCTGCGCATCAACGAGGCGGCGCAGAAGGCGCTGGGGCTGCCCGACGCGAAGGTCCACCACAACATCCACGACTACGGCAACACCACCTCGGCGACGCTGCCCCTCTGCTTCCACGAGGCCCGCGCCGCCGGCAAGGCCCCGGCGGGCTCGCTGGTCGCCTTCACCGCGCTCGGCGCCGGCCTCCACTGGGGGGCAGTGCTGCTGCGGGTCTGAGGCACCGCGGAGCACGCCGCCGCGGTGAGAGGGGAACGGGACATGGACTTCGAGCTCCGTCCGGTGGCGGCCGCCGATTGGCCGGCGGTCGCCGCCGTCTTCAACCAGTACGTGCGGGGGTCGTTCGCGGCGTTTCCGGCCGAGCCGGTGCCGGAGGCGTTCCTGCGCGAGCGGCACGCGCAGATCGGCGCCTATCCGTTCCTCGTCGTCGAGGCCGCGGGCCGCGTCGTCGGGTTCGGCTTCCTCGGCCCCTTCCACTGGGCGCCGACGCTCTGCCGGAGCGGCGAGGTGACCTACTTCCTCGACCGGGAGCACACGGGGTCGGGGATCGGCGGCCGTCTCCTAGCCGAGCTGTTGCGGCGGGGCGCGGCGCTCGGAGTCCGCACCGTGCTGGCGCGGGTCTCGTCGTTGAACGAGGGGAGCCTCCGCTTCCACCTCCGGCACGGCTTCCGGGAGTGCGGACGCTTCCGCGAGGTCGGCGAGAAGGAGGGGCGCGTCTTCGACATGGTCTGGTTCCAGCGCGACCTGCCGCTGTCGGGCGCTGCGGGCGGGCCCGGAGGAGAGGACCGATGAGGAGCTTCGGCTTCGCTCTCACGATCGCGGCCGGACTGCTGGCCGCCGGCGCCGCGCCGGCGCAGACGGCGCCGCCTCCCGGCGAGGAGCTGGCGGCGGCCCGGGCGAAGGTGGCGGCGGCGGCGAAGGCCGCCCGCGAGGGCACGTGGACGGCCGCCGAGCGGGCGGTCGTGGAGGCCGACCTCGCCTTCGCGGCCGACGCCGCGGCGCGCGGCGCGGCGGCCGCGTTCGCCGACCGGATGCACCCCGAGGGGCGGCTGCTGCCGGCCGGCCAGCCGCTCGTGGTCGGCCCCGAGGCGGTGCGCGTGGCGTTCGCCGACGACCGCGCCCGCTGGGAGTGGGCGCCGCTCGGGGCGGTGGCGGACGGCGACGTCGGCGCCACCTGGGGAATCGCCGTGATCTCCGGAGAGCGCCCTGGCGGCGAGCCGTTCGCGGTCACCACCCGCTACACCACCGTCTGGAAGCGCGGCGCCACCGGCGCCTGGAAGATCTGGCTCGACGCCGGCACCGCGGGGCCGCTGCCGTAGATCCGGCGTCGGATCTCGCTCAGAACAGGGGCGGCTCGTCGAAGAACTCGCGGCCGGTGCGGTCGATGAAGCCGGACGCGAAGTGGGGCAGGTCCTTGCGCAGGCGGCGGGAGACCTCGGCGAGACCGCCGTCGAAGGTCGACTCGATGCGCTGGTAGCGCAGCGGGATGGCGAGGCGCCCGGCGGTGTCCACGAAGCCCCAGAGGCCGTCCTTCTCGACCGCGCAGAGGCCCTCGCTGCAGGGTCGCACGCGGCGGTACTCGGGGGGCACGACCCAGCGGCCGGTGCGGTCGACGAACCCCCAGCCGCCCCCCTTCGCCTTCATCCCGCGCCGCCCCTCGCTCCACCCGGGGCGTCCCTCGCGGTCCACCCAGCCGTCGAAGGCGAAGGGGATCGCGATCCTGCCGTCCCGGTCGAGGAAACCCGCGCTCTCCCCGCGCCGCGCCCAGGCGAGGCCGTCGGCGAACGACTCGACCTCGTCGTAGTCGGCGGCGATCGCCAGCGCGCCCGTGCGGTCGACGAACCCCCAGCGGCCGGCCAGCTGGACGGCCGCGAGCCCCTCGGAATAGGGGTACGCCGAGGTGAAGCGCAGCGGCACGACCTCGCGGCCCTCGCGGTCGATGAAGCCGAAGAGCGCCCCCCGGCGCACGCCGAGCCGCCCCTCGCTCCAGCGCTCGTGGCCGCCGTCGTAGGGAAGGCGAGGGAGGACGGGCCGGCCCGCGAGGTCGTGGTAGCCGAAGCGGCGGACCTCGAGCGAGAGCTCTTCGAAGACCACCTTCACCAGCCCCTCGGAAGGCGGGCCGACGAAGCAGTGCGCCACCGGGATCAGCTCGCGCCCCTCCCGGTCCACCAGGCCCCAGGCGGCGGGGACGAGACAGGGTCCGGGCCGGTCGCGCTTGACCTGGGCGACCCCGTCGGCGAAGCCGTTCACCCACGAGTAGGCGAAGGGCACGGCGACCCGGCCGCGGGGATCGACGAAGCCGCAGGCGAGCGCGGCGACGGGGCGGCGCTGGTGCCCGACCCCCTCGGTGACTCCGGTCGGCACACCGGTGTCGCGGCAGGCGGGGGCCAGCCCCTCCGAGAAGGGGCCGAGCAGCGCGTAGGTGGGTGGTACGACGGCGTTCCCGGCCGCGTCGATCAGGCCCCATCGCTCGTCGCGGGCGACGCGCGCCACGCCGTCGGAAAACGGGCGGGCCCGGTCGTAGGCGGGGGGGACGACGGTCTTCCCGGCGCGGTCGGCATAGCCCCACTGGCGGCCCTGGCGGACGGGGACCGGCGCCTCTCCTCCGGCGCCGGCGGGCACGGCGGCCGGCGCGAGCGCGAGCGCGAACGCGAACGCGAGAACGGCCGCGGGCACCCGGCCCGCGCCCCTCGCCGGCGGTGCCGGCTGTCCGGGCGACATGGCGGGCAGTCTAGCCGAGGCCGGTGGGTCCGGGGTTCGCCGGGAGCCGGGCGCATGGGCATGCGCTGGCGCTCT
>JAHDVN010000147.1:0-777 GCA_023384635.1 Thermoanaerobaculia bacterium | reverse complement strand
CGGCAGAGGCTGGCGGCGAAGCGGCGGACCGCGCCCTCCGGATCGAGCCGGGGCCGGCTCCGACCTCCGGGAGATCCCGATGCGCCACCCGATTCGCCTCCTGCCGTCTCTCTTCCTGCTCCTCCTCGGCCTCGCGGCTGCGAGTCCCGCGCAGCAGGCGCCGCCCCTCGCGGCGAAGCTGGGTCCGAACCCGCCGGACGCGCTGCTCGCGCTCCCGGACCTCGAGCCGATCCGCCTCTTCCTCGCCAGGTGGGTGCCCCCCGCGACCCTCACCGAGTACGAGGAGGTGCCCGCGGTCCTGCTCGCCGGGGCCAAGGTCTTCCTCGTCTGCGAGATCCGGAACAACGGCCCCGGCGATGTGCGGGGCACCCACCGCGTCGACTTCCGGGTCGACGGCGCCACCGTGGCCCAGCAGTGGATCGAGGCCCGGCCGCAGGCCGGGCTGCTCGCGAGGCCGGGAGGCGCCTGGACGGCGCAGCCGGCCGGGAACCACACCTACACCTGCGCCGTGGACGCCGAGGGGAAGGTCAAGGAGACGTCCGAGGCGAACAACCTCCGCTCGATGTCGGTGCAGGTCAAGCCGGTGATGGTCCCGCCTCCCTCGCACTGATGCCGCGGGGCGCATGGCCATGCGCTGGCGCGGCCGGCCACGGAGGTCGAGAGTGAGCGGTGGAGCGGCCTTCCCGCGCCTCCGGAGAGGCGGCATCGGTGTGGGCCGCGAGGAGCCGACCATGCGTTCCACCCCGAGAACCCTCCTGCTGCTGATCCTCGCAGGGC
>JAHDVN010000614.1 GCA_023384635.1 Thermoanaerobaculia bacterium | reverse complement strand
CGCCGAGCAGCCTGACCTTCGTCGGGCGCCTCTACGGCGAGCTCGAGATCCTCACGGTGGCCGATCTCTACCAGCGCGAGACCGGCTTCCACCTGCGCCGGCCGCAGCTCTGAGTCGGCGGCCGGACGGCCGGGCCCCTCAGCGCGCCGCGCGCGCTCTCTCGCGGAGGAGCTCCCACTCCGCCTCGAAGCCGGCTACCAGCCGCTCGGGATCGGGGACCAACCCGGCGTCGGTGGCGACGCCGAGACGCGCCTCGCCGCAGTAGGAGAGGATGCTCGCCCCCAGCCCGAGGTGCCCGGCCTGTGGCACCCAGAAGAAGAGCTCTTCGAGTGGGTGGCCGGTGACGTAGAGGCGGCGGCGCGGGCCGGGGACGTTGGTCATCACCGCCGTCGCCTTCGACCCGAACATGCGCACGATCAGGCGCTGCACGGCGAGCGGCGAGAGCCCCATGCCGTGGAGAATGCCGTAGGCGGCGAGCGGCTGCGCGGAGCGCTTGAGTCGGTCGGCTCTCTCGCGCAGCGCCGCGAGGCGCGCCACCGGATCGGCGATCCCCACCGGGAGGCCGAGGAAGACGAGCCCGAAGCGGTTGCCGAGCTCGTTCATCTTCTCGAGCGGCCGCAGGTTGACCGGCATCGCCGCCCGCATCACGAGGTCCGGCTCGGGCTCCTGCCGCGCCGCGAGGTAGCGGCGCAGCGCGCCAGCGGTGGCGTTCACCAGCAGGTCGTTGACGGTGCCGCCGAGCGCCCGCCCGACCTGCTTGACCTCCTCGACCGGGATCTGCCGGGACCAGGCGACGCGCTTGCCGACCACGAGCACGCCCTTGAAGGCGGTCTCGGGGTCGCTCGAGTAGGTGGCGAGCCGCCCCGCCGCCCCCACCGCCGCGGCGTTGCGCAGCCAGGCGCTCGTGCGGCGCATCGCCTCGGCCGGGTGGACGAGCAGGCGCATGGCGTCGGGCATCACGTCGTCGAGCAGCGCCCGGATCGCGGCGAAGCTCTCGAGCGGCTGGCCGAACAGAGCCGCGAGTTGCACCGGCAGCGGCACCGGCACCTCGTCGACCGCCTCGGCGGCGGGGACGCCCCCGCGCGGCTCGAGGTCGCAGAGCGAGAGCAGCACGAGCATCAGCGCCACGCCGTCGCCGATCGCGTGGTGGAGGCGGCAGTAGACCGCCCAGCCCCCCTCGTAGCCGGGCACGAGATGGAACTGCCAGAGCGGCCGCGCGCGGTCGAGCGGGCGCGCCATCAGCTC
>JAHDVN010000146.1:7665-8658 GCA_023384635.1 Thermoanaerobaculia bacterium | reverse complement strand
GATCCCCGCCGTGGTGATCGCTCCGCGTCCCGTCCTCGTCCGCGTCCCCCGCCCCGGCCGCTTCGCCCTTCACAAGCTCTGGACGGCGGCCCGGCGCCCCGCCTCCGAAGCGGCCAAGGCGCGGAAGGACCGCGCCCAGGCCGAGGCCCTCCGCGAGCTCCTCGCCGCCGAGCGCCCCGACGACCTCGAAGAGGCCTGGACCGCCCTCGCCCGCCACCCCGCGGCGCAACGGCTCGTCGAGCGCGAGATCCGCCGCCTGGCGCCAGGCTGACCGCGATCGGTCAGATCCGCGCCCGCCGCAGGCGCAGCGCGTTGGCGATGACGGAGACCGAGCTCAGGCTCATCGCCGCGGCGGCCAGCATCGGCGAGAGGAGCCAGCCGGTCCAGGGGTAGAGCAGGCCGGCCGCCACCGGGACGCCGGCCGCGTTGTAGAGGAAGGCCCAGAAGAGGTTCTGCCGGATGTTCGCCATCGTGGCGCGCGAGAGCCGGCGGGCGCGCACGATCCCGCCGAGGTCTCCCCTGACCAGGGTCACGCCCGCCGACTCCATCGCCACGTCGGTGCCGGTGCCCATGGCGATGCCGACCTGGGCGCGGGCGAGCGCCGGGGCGTCGTTGATGCCGTCGCCGGCCATGGCGACGATCCGCCCCTCCGCCTGGAGACGGGCGATGGCGTCCGCCTTCTGGTCGGGCTGCACCTCGGCCACCACCTCGTCGAGACCCAGCTGCCGCGCCACCGCCTCGGCGGTGCGCGACGCATCGCCGGTGAGCACGACGATGCGGATCCCCTCGGCCTGCAGGGCACGGATCGCCTCGGGCGTCGTCGCCTTGACCGGGTCGGCCACCGCCACCAGGCCGGCGGCGCGGCCGTCGACGGCGACGAACATGGCCGTCTTGCCCTCGCTGCGCAGCCGCTCGGCGGCCCCGGCGAGCCCTCCGGGGTCGATCCCGACCTCGTCGAGCATGTCGAGAAGCCGCGGCATGTTCATGGTGATG
>JAHDVN010000146.1:0-7655 GCA_023384635.1 Thermoanaerobaculia bacterium | reverse complement strand
TCGTCGAGCATCCGGCGGTTGCCGAGCACCACCTCCCGGCCCTCGACCGTCGCCCGGACCCCGCGCCCCGTGGCCGACGCGAACCCCTCGGCCTTCGGGATCGCGAGGCCGCGCGCCTCGGCGCCGCCGACGATCGCCGCCGCCAGCGGGTGCTCGCTGCCGCGCTCGACGGCGGCAGCGAGGGCCAGCAGGTCATCCTCGGCGAAGCCCTCGGCGACCTCGACGTCGACCAGGCGCGGCCTGCCCTCGGTCAGCGTGCCGGTCTTGTCGACGACCAGGGTGTCCACCTCCCGCAGCCGCTCGATCGCCTCGGCGTTGCGGAAGAGGACCCCCATCGCGGCCCCCCGCCCCGACGCCACCATGATCGACATCGGCGTGGCGAGGCCGAGCGCGCAGGGGCAGGCGATGATGAGCACCGCGACGGCGTTCACCAGCGCGTGGGCGAGCCTGGGCTCCGGGCCGATCGCCCCCCAGAGGCCGAAGGTCGCGGCAGCGACCGCCAGCACCGCGAGCACGAACCAGGCCGAGACCCGGTCGGCGAGCCTCTGGATCGGCGCGCGGCTGCGCTGTGCCTCGGCGACCATGGCGACGATGCGCGCGAGCAGGGTCTCGGAGCCAACCTTCTCGGCGCGCATCAGGAGGCCACCGGTGCCGTTGACGGTGGCACCGACCAGGCGGTCTCCCGGACCCTTCTCGACCGGGATCGGCTCTCCGGAGACCATCGACTCGTCGACGGAGCTCGCCCCTTCGACCACCACGCCGTCGACCGGCACCTTCTCTCCCGGGCGCACGCGCAGCAGGTCGCCCACCCGGACCTCCTCCAGCGCCACGTCCCGCTCCCTGCCGTCGGCGTCGATCCGGCGCGCCGACTTCGCCGCCAGGCCGAGCAGCCTGCGCAGCGCTGAGGAGGTCGCGGATCGCGCCTGCAGCTCGAGCACCTGGCCCAGCAGGACCAGCGCCGTGATCACCGCCGCGGCCTCGAAGTAGACGGGCACCGTTGCCCCGTGCCGCATGGTGTGCGGCAGCAGCGTCGGGAAGAGCGCGGCAAAGAGGCTGAAGCCGTACGCCACGCCCACCCCCAGGCCGATCAGCGTGAACATGTTGAGGCTCCGGTGGACCACCGACGCCACGGCGCGCTGGTAGAAGGGCCACGCTGCCCAGGTCGCGACCGGGGTCGCGAAGGCGAGCTGGAGCCAGAGGCGGAGCTGGGGGGAGAGCCAGCGGCCGAGCGGGTCGCCCGGGATCATCTCGCTCATCGCGAGCACGAGGGTCGCGGCGGCAAGCGGCACCGAGATCCAGAAGCGCCTTCGCATGTCGAGGTACTCGGGGTTCGGCCCCTCCTCGACATCGACGGTGCGCGGCTCGAGCGCCATGCCGCAGATCGGGCAGGCTCCGGGCTCGTCGCGGAGGACACCCGGGTGCATCGGGCAGGTCCACTCGGTCTTCGTGGCCGGCGCGGCCGGGAGCGCCGGCTCGAGCGCCATGCCGCACTTCGGACAGGCCCCGGGGGCGTCACTCTCGACCTCCGGGTCCATCGGGCAGATCCACCTCGTCCCCGGGGGCACCACCGCCCCCTCTCCTGCTCCTTCGCGAGGCGCGGCGCCCCCGTGGGCGGCTGGGGAGCAGCAGGCCGGCCGCTGCCCCCCGGTGCCGGGCCGGAAGGCCTCCGGGTCGGCGTCGAACTTCGCCTTGCAGTGGCCGGAACAGAAGTGCACCGTCCCCCCCCGGTGGAGCGAGCGGTGCCTGGAGCTGGCCGGGTCGACGGTCATGCCGCAGACCGGGTCACGAGCCGAGCCGGAGCCGGCGGGCGAGCTCTCGGCGGCGTCCCGGGGCTGCGCGGGGGCGTGCGGGTGGGTGTGGTTGTGGCTGTGAGACATTGCGATCTCCTTTCCCCCCTGCAGACGGCGCCGCTCCCGATCCCTTACACCCCGGCTCCCGCGGCGCCGCCTCCCGGCCGCGCCCCGCAGCGGCAGTCGAGGCAGCCGTGCTCGGCACAGGTGCGGCACGCGAGCGCGAGCCGCTCGCGCAGGGCGCGCCGGGCACGGTGCAGGCGGACCATGGCGCGGTTGGCGGGGATCCCCGCCTCGGCGGCGAACTCCACCGGCCGCAGGCCGCCGAGGTCGACCCGGCGCAGGATCTCTGCGTAGGCCGGCCGCAACGCCGGCAACAGCGCCTCGAAGCAGTGGCAGAGCTCGGCGGCGAGCTCGGGCGGCAGCTCGTGGGCATCGGCCAGCTCGCGCGCGAGCGCCCCGATCCCCCGGGCCTCGGCCGCCCGCTCCCGGAAGTGGTCGGCCACCGCCCGCCGGAGCAGGCGGTAGAACCAGGCCACCGCCCGCTCCTCGTCGCGGATCTCGCCGGCCCGTTCCAGACCGCGCACGAAGGCGTCCTGCAGGATCTCCTCGGCGCTCTCGCGGCTGCCCACGCGCCGCTCGAGGAAGGCCAGGAAGCGGCGGTGGTTCTCCACCAGCGCACCCACCGCGCGCACGGAGGCCGGCCTTGCTCGCGCGGCGGGCCGGGCTCCGGTTCCCGGGGCATCGCCCTCCGCCCGCCTGCTCACGCCTTCTCCCCACTGCCCGCGGGTGGCCTCTCCTCCACCGGCAGGTGGCGCAGCTCGGTGCGCAGCTTCCAGAGCTTGTAGGCGGCCGGGTAGAGGAGGAGCTCGGCGAGGAAGGAGGTGACGAGGCCGCCGATCATCGGCGCCGCCACCCGCTTCATGACGTCGGCGCCGGCCGAGGTGGCGAAGAGGATCGGCAGCAGGCCGAAGAACGCCGAGGCGACGGTCATCATCTTCGGCCGCGCCCGCTTCACCGCGCCGTGCAGGAGCGCCTCGTCCACCGCGGCGCGGCTGGTGAGCAGCCCCTTCTTCTGGTACTCCTCCCAGGAGAGGTCGAGGAAGAGGAGCATGAAGATCGCCATCTCCGCGTCGAGGCCGAGCAGCGCGATCATCCCCACCCAGGCCGCGATCGAGACGTTGTAGCCGAGCAGGTGGAAGAGCCAGATGGCGCCGATCGCCGAGAACGGGACCGTGACCATGATCAGCCACGCCTTGAACGGCGAGCCGGAGTTCGCGTAGAGCAGCACGAAGACGAGGGCGAGGGTGACCGGCACGATCACCTGCAGCCGTTCGCGCACCCGCTGCATGTTCTCGTACTGGCCGCTCCAGACGAGGGTGGTGCCGGCGGGCAGCGCCAGCCGCTCGCCGACCGCCCGCTTCGCCTCCTCGACGTAGCCGCCGACGTCCCGGCCCGCCACGTCGACGAAGACGTAGCCGGCGAGGAAGCCGTTCTCGTTGCGCACCATCGCCGGGCCGTGGACGAGGCGGATCTCGGCCAGCTGGCCGAGCGGGACTTGCGCCCCGCCGGGAGTCGGCACCAGCACCCGCGCGAGCCGCTCCGGGTCCTCGCGCAGCTCGCGGGGGTAGCGGACGTTGACCGGGAAGCGCTCGCGCCCGTCGATCACGGTGGTCACCTGCTCGCCGCCCACCGCCGTGGCGACCACCATCTGCAGCTCGCCCACCGTGAGACCGTGGCGTGCCAGCCGGTCGCGGCGCGGCTCGATGTCGAGGAAGTAGCCCCCCGCCACCCGCTCGGCGAAGACGCTGCGCGTCCCCGGCACCGCCTGCAGGATCGGCTCGAGCTCCTCGCCGAGGCGCTGGATCTCGTCGAGGTCGCGGCCGAAGATCTTGATCCCCACCGGCGTGCGCACCCCGGTGGAGAGCATGTCGATCCGCGCCTTGATCGGCATCGTCCAGGCGTTGGTCACGCCGGGGATCTGGAGCGCCCGGTCCATCTCGGCGACCAGCTCCTCCCAGGAGATCCGGTCCGGCCAGAACGGGCGCAGCACCGGCTTCAGGAAGCCCGGCGCCCACGACGAGTACCAGGTCTCCTTGGCCCGCCACTTCCGCTCGGGCCGGAGCACCACGGTCGTCTCCATCATCGAGAACGGCGCCGGGTCGGTCGCGGTCTCGGCGCGGCCCGCCTTGCCGTGCACCGTCTCCACCTCGGGGAAGCTCGCGAGCACCCGGTCCTGCGCCTGGAGCAGCTCCTGCGCCTGGGTCACCGAGAGGCCCGGCAGCGTGGTCGGCATGTAGAGGATCGAGCCCTCGTTGAGCGGCGGCATGAACTCCTGCCCCAGCCGCGCGTACATCGGCAGCGACACCGCGAGCAGCGCGAACGCCGCCGCCAGCACGCTCTTCGGGTAGCGCAGCACGAACCGGCAGGCCGGCTCGTAGACCCGGTGCACGGCGCGCGAGACGGGATGGTCCTCCTCGGCGTGGTAACGGCCGACCAGCACCGAGGTCGCGAGACGCGCCAGCCAGCGCGGCCGGAAGGTGTACGGGTCGATGCGCGCGAAGAGCATCCGCATCGCCGGGTCGAGGGTGACGGCGAGGATCGCGGCCAGCAGCATGGTGAGGTTCTTCGACCAGGCGAGCGGGCCGAAGAGGCGCCCCTCCTGGTCGACGAGCGCGAAGATCGGCAGGAAGGCGACCGCGATCACGAGCAGCGAGAAGAAGACCGACGGGCCCACCTCCTTGAGCGCCTCGATGCGCACGGCGCGGAAGTCCCCCTGCCGCCCCCCGGCCTGCCAGAGGTGGATCCTGTTGTAGGCGTTCTCCACCTCCACGATGGCGCCGTCCACCAGCACCCCGATCGAGATCGCGATGCCGGCGAGCGACATGATGTTGACCGTGATCCCGAACAGGTAGAGGGGGATGAAGGCGAGCAGCACCGCGACCGGGATGGTGAGGATCGGCACGATCGACGAGGGGACGTGCCAGAGGAAGACCAGGATCACGATCGAGACCACGAGCATCGCGAGCTTCAGCTCGTCGGTGAGCGTCTCGATGGCGCGCGAGATGAGGACCGAGCGGTCGTAGGTGGAGACCACCTCGACGCCGGCCGGCAGCGACGGCGCGAGCTCCTCGAGCTTCGCCCGCACGCGCGCGATCACGTTCTTCGCGTTCTCGCCGTGGCGCATGACCACGATGCCGCCGACCGCGTCCCCCTCGCCGTCGAAGTCCGCCACGCCGCGCCGGATGTCGGGCCCCAGCTCCACGCGCGCCACGTCGCCGAGCCGCACCGGCACCGCGCCCGGGGCGACCTTCACCGCAATCTGCTCGAAGTCGGAGAGGGTCCGCGCGTAGCCCCGCACCCGCACCATCTGCTCGGCGCCGCTCCACTCGAGCAGCCGCCCGCCCATCTCGTCGTTCGAGGCCTGCACCGCCCGCACCAGGTCGAGGATCCCGACCCCCTGGATCGCCATCCGGTTCGGGTCGACGGTGATCTGGAACTGCCGGCCGGTGCCGCCGAGCGAGGCCACCTCGGCGACTCCCGGCACGCTTTGCAGCGCGTAGCGGAGCGTCCAGTCCTGGAAGGCCCGCAGCTCGTCGAGGGCATGGCGGCCCGAGCGGTCGCGCAGCACGTACTGGAAGACCCAGCCCACCCCGCTCGCGTCCGGGCCGAGCTCCGTGCGCACTCCCGCCGGCAGCGTGGCCTGCACGCGGGAGAGGTACTCGAGCACCCGCGAGCGCGCCCAGTAGAGGTCCGTGCCGTCCTCGAAGATCACGTAGACGTAGGAGAAGCCGAAGTCGGAGAAGCCGCGCACCGCCTTGACCCGCGGCGCCCCGAGCAGCGCGCTCACGATCGGGTAGGTGACCTGGTCCTCCAGGATGTCCGGCGAGCGGTCCCAGCGCGAGTAGACGATCACCTGGGTGTCGGAGAGGTCGGGCAGCGCGTCGAGCCGGATCACCCCGAGCGCCGCGATCGCCCCGACCACCGCCGCCGCCACCGCGAGCAGCACGAGCAGGCGGTGGGTGGCCGAGAACTCGATGATGCGGGCGATCACGGGGGACCCCCGTGCCCGGCGTGGGGGTCGGCCGCGGGGGCCGCCGCGCCGCCGCCGGGCGCCCCGAGCGCCTCGAGCGCCGCCCGCAGCCGCGACTCGGAGTCGAGGAGGAAGTTCGCCCGCACCGCCACCCGCTCCCCCGCCGCGACCGCCCCGGGCGCGAGCCGCGCCTGCCCGTCGCCGCGCCAGAGGATCTTCACCTCCCGGGGCGCGAAGCGGCCCGGCCCGGTCTCGACGAAGACGACCTGCCGCAGCCCCGAGTCGAGCACCGCCGAGTCGGCGACCACGATCCCCTCGCCGAGATCGACCTCGAGCTCGACGTCCACGAACATCCCCGGCTTGAGGACGAGGCCCGGGTTGGCGAGGTCGAAGCGGACCCGGAGCGTGCGCGCCTCGGCGTGCACCTCGGGGTAGACGTAGGAGACCGCGGCCTCGAAGACCGCGGCCGGGTCGTACGGCAGCGAGAGCCGCGCCCGCCGGCCGGGGACCACGAAGCGCGCCTCCGACTCGTAGAAGTCGGCCTCCACCCAGACGCGGGAGAGGTCGGCGACGGTGAAGAGCTCCATGCCCGGCTCCACCTTCGCCCCGGCCACCACCTCGCGCGACACCACGAAGCCGGAGGCGGGGGCGAGCAGGTCGACGGTGCGCCGCGCCGCGCCGCTCGCTTCGAGCTCGGCGAGGAAACGCTCCGGCACGTCGAAGAGCGCGAGCCGCCGGCGCGCCGCCTCGACCAGCTCCTCTCCCCCGCGCCGCACCTCCGGCAGCGTCGAGGCGCGGAAGCGCTCGGCGTGCCGCCTGGCGAGCAGGTACTCCTCCTGGGTGGCGAGGAGCTCGGGCGAGTAGATCGAGAGCATCGGCTGGCCGCGCCGCACCTGCTGGCCCTCGAACGTCACGTGGAGTGCCTCGACCCAGCCCGCGACCTTCGCCTGGGCGCGGTGGAGGCGGCGCTCGTCGATCTCGACCCGCCCGACGGTGCGGATCGAGCGCGCGAGCCGCTCCTCGCGCACCGCCTCGGTGCGCACCCCGGCGAGGCGCAGCCCCTCGCTCTCGAGCGCCATCGCGGCGTGTCCGGGAACGCCCGTGGCCGGCGCCGCCTCCTGCGGCTCGCGCGGCACGAGGTCCATGCGGCAGAGCGGGCAGCGGCCGGCGGTGTCGGAGACCACCTCCGGGTGCATCGGGCAGGTCCAGGGGGTGTCGGGGAGCGTCGCCGTCGCCGAGGGGACCAGGTCCATGTTGCACTTGGCGCAGATCCCCGGTCCGGGGGCGGCCACCGACGGGTGCATCGGGCAGTTGTAGACCTCGCCCGCCGCGCCGCCCTCGCGGGGGCGATGCGCCTGGCCGTCGCTCCGCGGTTCCCCGGCCGCCTGGCCGGCCGCCTGGCCGGCCGCCTCGCGCTTCACCAGGTCCATGTTGCAGATCGGGCAGGTCCCCGGGCGGTCGGAGACGTAGGTCGGGTGCATCGGGCAGTAGTAGCTGCCGGCCTCCGCGCCACCGCCGCAGCCCGCGGCGAGCAGCGCCGCCGCGGCGAGCGCGGCGAGGAGGAGCAGGACGTGAGCTTTCCGCAGGGTCATGGCCGGCCTCCTTCGGTCGCCGGGGGGATCGGTTCGTCGAGCAGCGCCGCGAGCGCGGCGCGCACCGTGAGCTGCTCGGCCGCGAGGCGGGTGCGGCGCACACGGGCGTCGAGCCAGCGGTTCGCGCTCTCGACGACGGGCGCGAAGTCGCCGCGGGTGTGGAGATAGGCCGAGCGCGCGGCGTCGAACGCCGCCGCGCTCTGCGGCAGCAGCGCCTCGTCGAGGAGCCGGAGCTGCTCG
>JAHDVN010000613.1 GCA_023384635.1 Thermoanaerobaculia bacterium | reverse complement strand
AAGCGACCAAATAGATATAGTGGTTTATGACAGACAATATACACCTGTCTTATATAATCAGGAGCGCCAACCTTTTATTCCTGCTGAAAGCGTCTATGCAGTCTTTGAAGTAAAACCGAGCCTCAATCGTGAATATGTTATTTACGCTGGTGAAAAAGTCGCTTCTGTTCGGAAATTACTACGAACAAGCGCGCAAATCACTCATGCAGGAGGAAAATTTGAGCCACGCCCATTATTCCCAATCTTGGGCGGCATTTTAACTTATGACAGTGAGTGGAAGCCTGGTCTTGGCGATTCCCTTTTGCGTACGCTTGATGAACTTGCAGTTAATCAAAAATTAGACATAGGCTGTGCCATCACAGAAGGCGCGTTTGAGGTCGAGTACCTTGGTAAAAAAACACTATTGGCGAAAAGTGATGCATCTGTCTCACTTATAAATTTCTTCTTTCGGTTACTTGCTAAGCTTCAAAATCTAGGAACAGTATCCGCGATTGATTACAACCAGTATATCAACGCGATTGGAGGCAACGTTCCTTAGACTGGCGACTTATCAACACTGTGTGGCGCTTCTTCGCCAATCCATTCGCCTGTTGCCCGCCAAACTTCATAACAATATAACCATTCTGCTGTCCATACAACGAGAATGCTGGCCAATATGTTTACCCCGCGCCAAGGATGATCTTGTGGATGATATAAACACAGAGATCCATCGGGATAAATATGTTTGGAGTTAAGATGTAATTTAGGCGAAATTACATCGACTTTTGGAGCCGTATATTCCTGATAACTTACCTTAATTAGGTATTCTGGCGATTGTGGTGTCGGTTTCAATTTTCCAAGCCAATAATTCCCTTTTTTGAAAAATTGAAAGTTCGGGAATGCTACGTGCATTAATTGTTTCTGAACTACTAAAGAAACATGATGATTGTTTCTGGGAATCGACATTATCCTCCAAAATATCGGTGCTTAGGGGATTCCAAGGCTTTTTCCGACAGTGGTTTCTGTCCAGAAATATTTCCTGTTCTTGACACAAAGATGGACCCTCTGGTCAGGATTGATTTCAAAACTTCGTCCACGGTTGTTGGGAAGTATTCTTCCCCTTCATCTTCATTGAAAACTTTTTGCCAGAGTTCAATTGCTGTAGCCTCATCTTCCGTTTCTAATGCCTTTGCTGCCCAATTTTTCGACTCCTCGATCCGGCGCATAAAGGTTTCGAACTCAGCCCTTGTCAAAAATTTGGCTACGTTATTACCTAACA
>JAHDVN010000145.1:1170-8779 GCA_023384635.1 Thermoanaerobaculia bacterium | reverse complement strand
TCTCCACCACCTGCGGCTCGGTGAGCCCGCTCCCCTCCTCCCAGCGCACCGCCGCCGCTCCCGCCACCGCCGCCGTTACCCAGAAGAGCGCCGCCACCGCGGCCCCGATCGCCACCCTGCGTCCGTACTTGCTCGGCATCTCCCGCTCCTTTCGCGGCCGTCGTCGGCCGTCCGGTGAGAGGAGGCGGCGAGGGGCGCGGCGCGTGTACGCGCTCTTCAGCGCAGCGCGAAGTTGAGGGTGACGACGTAGCGCACGGCGACCGCCCGGCCCGCGGCGTCTCGCGCCGGCTCGAACTCCCAGGTGCGGACTGCCTCGACCGCCGTCCCCGTGAGCAGCGGCGACGGGCTCTCGAGCACGCGCACGTCGGCCACGCGCCCGTCGGCACCGATCTCGGCCTCGAGCACCACGATCCCGGTCGCCCGTGCCTTGCGCGCCTCCTCCGGATAAGCGGGTGGCACCTTGCGCAGGGCGACCGGCTCGCGCAGGCCCAATCCCGGCTCGACCCGGGGCGCCGCCGCGCGCCCCGGCACCTCCGGCTCCACGAGCACGAAGAGGTAGGGCGCGGCCTCGCCGTCGAGGCCGCCGACCACGGCGCGGCCGCCGCGGGTCACCGCGGCGGTGGTGTCCGCCAGCACCCGCTCGCCCTCCCGGAAGACGACGCGGTAGGTCGCGAGCCGCTCGTCGAAGCCGAGCAGGGTGGCCGAGATCCGCACCCCCGAGCCCTCCGGCACGGGCAGCTCGACGGCCGCGCCGAGCGGCGTGTCGCGGTAGGTCCCGCGCTGGATCCGGCGCGCGGGATCGAGGCGGAAGGTGCTCCAGAGGCGGTCGACCGCGGCCGCGAGCGCTACGCTGCGCGGCACCAGGGCCTCCCGCTCGCCGGCCGCCGGGGTGGGGGCGTCGAGGGGCAGCACGGTTCCCGGCACGAGCAGCACGCCGGCGGCGGCCGGTTCCCCCTCGGCGGGGAAGCCGACGAGCACCGCGAAGCCGGTGGCGACCGCCTGCGGGGGCGCGGGTGGAGGCGCCGCCGCCCCGGCGGGAGCGCCGGGCGCGGCGAAGAGCAACAGGAGCAGGGCGAGGTTCGTCACGAGCCACCTCCGGTGGAGCGCCCGCCCCGGGGCGGGGCGAAGGTCATGAAGAGCGGGGTCTCGGCGTCGAGCCAGATGAGCACCTCCCCGTCGCCGAGCGGGGCGGCGGCCGGCACGGCGGCGCTCGCGACCGGCGGGGCCTCGGTCCCGGGTCCGCTGCGGCCGAGCCGCAGCAGCCCGCCGAGGCCGACCGCGACGACGAGCGCGCCGGCCGTTGCCCAGGCCCAGCCGTGGCGGGGCGGCCAAGCGCTCGTCGGGTGCGCCGTGAGCCGCGCCCGGATCTCCCGCGCCGCCGCGGTGGGCGGGCGATGCGGTGGCCGCGCCGCCCAGGTGCGGAGGGCGTCGCCCAAGCGGGCGCCGCGATCTCCCTCCTCCTCCATGGTCAGCTCCTCGCGGCCGCCGCGCCCTCCCGCGCGAGCAGCGGCCGCAGCCGCTCGCGGGCCCGCCGCCGGTGGGCGCGCACGGAGGCCGGGTCGATCCCGAGCCGGGCGCCGATCTCCCGGTCGCTCATCCCCTCGACCACCGTCAGGTGCATCACCGCCCGCTGCCGCGGGGCGAGCCGGGCGAGCAGCGCCGCCACCGGCCACTCCCCGGCGCTCGGACCGGGGCGCGGGTCGGCCGGCTCCGCGATCGCCCCGAGCGGCCGCGCGAGCGAGCGCCAGCGCGCCCGGCGCACCGCGGCCCGCGCCACCGCGCGCTGCATCCAGGCGAGGAACGCCGCCGGCTCGCGCAGCGCCCCCAACTTCCGCCAGGCGGTCAGAAAGCACTCCTGCACCACGTCCTCGGCCTCCCCGTCCCCGGCGATCGAGCGCGCCAGCGCCACCAGCCGCGCCCAGTGCCGCTCGACCAGGGCCGAGAAGGCCCCGTTCTCCCCGCCCCGGGCCGCCGCGACGAGCTCGGCGTCCCCTTCGTCGCCGCTCACGATGAGAGGAGTCTGGCACGGAGCGAAAGCGTGTACGCGAGCCACGCCGCGCTGCGGCCGCACCCGGCCCACGGCGGAGGTCGCCGCCCGGTTGCGCCCCTTGCCCCCGCTCCGCTATTCTTCCCCTCCCGCGTTCCGCGGGCCGTGCAGCCATAGCTCAACTGGATAGAGCGCCAGACTACGGATCTGGAGGTTGGGGGTTCGACTCCTCCTGGCTGCACCACTTCTTCCCCCCTGAAAACAAAGCAGTTACGGCGCACCGCGAAATCCGCGGGTGCCGGCGGCGTGGCTCCCGGGGGCAGTAGGGGGACAAACCGGCGCGTTGCTGGACCTCCTCTCGGCCCGGGGATTCGAGGGTCCCGCCAATCGCCTGGCACCTTCTCGGCACGTTCTTGGAAGTGGGCGGCGCGGGGCCGAAAGGTCCCTGGCACCTTTTCGGCAGGGCCGAAAGGTCCCTGGCACCTTTTCGGCACCATCTCGCAACTTCTCGGCGCGCGGGCTTCGATTCGGGGGAAGGGCTCGCCGCCCGCCCGTTGGGGTGGGTGGTGCCCGCCCGGGGTGGGGGGGCGGTTGCGGACAGGGCTCCTACACTGGCGGCATAGGAGGACCTGTCATGGCATGCGCACGACTCGCCGGAGCGCTCTGGCTGCCGCTGCTGTGGGCGATCGTCTGGTCGGCCCCGGGCAACGCGCAGAACCTGCTCGCCAACCCTTCTTTCCACACCAACGTCGACGGCTGGTCGGCGACCAGCGGCGGCAGCCTCGCCTGGAACGCGGCCGATGCCGACGGCCTGGCGGGCTCCGGGTCGCTGGAGCTGACCAACGCGGGCGGCGACGCGGCGTGGCTAGCGACCGCGGAGCAGTGCGTGCCGGCCGTGGGCGGCACTGCGTACCACGCCGAGGTCACCACCTTCGTCCCCGCGGGGCAGGCGAGCACCGGCACCAGCGTGGTCCAGTGGCTGACCTACAGCGCCCCGGGGTGCAATTCCGCGACCCTGATCAACAGCGGCATGTTCGGCGGCGTCAGCGTCCCCGGCCTGTGGGTCGCCATGTCGAACACCATCGACACCCCCGCCGGCACCCGCAGCGTGGCGATCCGGCCCGGCACCATCAAGGCCGAGGCGGGCGGGAGCCTCGTCGCGCGCTACGACAAGGCGTTCTTCGGCCTGCCCGGCTCGACCTGTCCGGTGAGCGGGACGGATCTCTGTCTCGGCTCCGGCCGCTTCCATCTGACCGCCACGTTCAGGACGGCGGCCGGTCAGACCGGGGCCGGCCACGCCGTGCAGCTGACGAGCGACACCGGGTACTTCTGGTTCTTCGACGAGACCAACGTCGAGGTCGTCGTCAAGGTCCTCGACGCCTGCGGCGTCAACGACCGCTTCTGGGTCTACGCCGGCGGCCTGACCGACGTCGAGGTGACGATGACGGTCGTCGACCTCGCGGCCAGCGCCACGTCGGCCTACCACAACCCGCTGGGGGCGATGTTCCAGCCGATCCAGGACAGCAACGCCTTCGCGACCTGCCCCTGAGGCGAACGAGCCCCGTGCTCGCCGAGACGGGGACACGAAGGCCGCTGCGCGGCCATCATGTCCCCGGGATCGGGGTTCGCGGCGCCTCGACCGTGCCGGTGCAAGACCACCCCTGTTGATCATTCACGCCGTGAATGATTATCATTCATGACGTGAACCCCCTCCCTCGCCTCGTCGAGCCGGCGCTGGCCGAGCGGTTGCGGGTGATGCCCGCGGTGGTCGTGACCGGCGCGCGGCAGACCGGGAAGAGCACGCTCGCGGCCGAGCGGGTGGCGAGCGCGCGGCGGTACGCCTCGCTCGACGACCTCGACGTGCTGGATGCCGCGCGCCGCGATCCCGAGGCGTTGGTGGGCGGCGATGCCCCGCTGACCCTCGCCGAGGTCCAGCGCGAGCCCGCCCTGCTCGCGGCGGTGAAGCGGGCGATCGACCGGAACCGCCGGGCGGGTCGCTTCCTCCTCACCGGCTCGGCCAACCTGCTCCTGATGCGCCGGGTCTCCGAGTCGCTGGCGGGGCGTGCCAGCTACCTCACCCTCTGGCCGATGACCCGGTGCGAGCAGCTCGGCCTCGGCGCCGCGGGGCGCTGGGAGGAGCTCCTCGCGGCGCGCGACGAGGAGTGGCCCGACCTGCTGGCGGCGGACGAGACCGGACGCGACGACTGGCGGGCCCTCGCGCGGCGCGGGGGATTCCCGACGCCGGCCCTCGAGCTCTCCGCGCCGCGGCAGCGCGCCATCTGGTTCGACGGCTACGTGCGCACCTACCTGGAGCGCGACCTCCAGGACCTGGCCGCGATCAGCGCCCTGCCCGACTTCCGCCGTCTCATGCGCGCGGCCTGCCTGCGCCTCGGGCAGCTCGTGAACCAGACCGAGCTCGCGCGCGACGTGGGGATCCCGCAGGCGACGGCGCACCGCTGGCTCAACCTGCTCGAGACTTCTTATCTGCTGGTGCGCCTCCCGGCGTACGCGGTGAACCGCACGAAGCGGCTCATCAAGACCCCGAAGATCTACTGGGGCGACACCGGCGTGGCGCTGCACCTCGCCGGGCAGGACGAGCCGGTGGGCGCGCACCTGGAGAACCTCGTGCTGCACGACCTCCTCGCCTGGCGCGACGCGCGCCTCGACCCGGTGGAGATCGGCTACTGGCGCACCGCGAACGGCGAGGAGGTGGACTTCGTGATCGAGGCGGGCGGCAGTCTGCTCCCGGTCGAGGTCAAGGCGACCTCCCGGCCCCGTCTGGGCGATACCGCCCACCTGCGCACCTTCCGCACCGAGTACGGCCGCAAGGCGCGTGCGGGCCTGCTCCTGCACACCGGCGACGCCACGCGCTGGCTGGCGCCGGACGTCCTCGCCGTCCCCTGGTGGCGGGTACTCTGAGGCGAGGCCTCCGCGCGGCGCGTCCGCCGGCCCGGGGACCGCTCAGAGGAACCAGTAGAACGAGATCTGGTAGGTCTGCCAGGTGTGCGTCGGCTCGGGGAGCACGTCGCGCAGGCCGGGGCCGGGGATCAGGAAGGTCGCGAGTGCCTGGATGTAGAGCTTCTCGCCCACCATCCACTGCAGCGTGGGGGTGATCTCCTGGCCGAGCCGGCCGGAGCCGTAGGTCTGCAGCGGGCGCTGGCCGCCGCGGTTGTTCCGCGTGTCGGCCGTGAAGTAGTAGTAGTCGACCGACAGCTCGAGGCCGTCGAGCGGCTTGGCGCTCACCTCGACGCGATGGGTGCGCAGGTTCCGGTTGGTGGCGAGCTTGATCATGTCGAGGCCCTGCGCCCAGTCCCGCTGCACGCCGCCGGTCAGCGTGTCGAACCGCTCGTACGTCGCGGTGTCCGGGTCGTCGCCGGTGAACACCGCGTAGCGGTAGAGGACGGCGGGCTTCCAGGCGGCCTCGGTGCGCTGGTAGCCGAGCCAGACGCCGCCGCCGTCGGCCGACATGTCGAACTCCTCGTGCCACTGGTGCGCCCACTCGGCCTCGACCCAGAGCCCCGGGACCCGGAACGCGGAGCTCCAGCGGATCCGGGGGTTGACCGCCCGCAGGCCCTCGCGGGTGCGGACCGTGCCGTCGGGCAACGGGTAGCGCGCCTCGGAGCGGGGCACCCCCAGGAGCGTCAGCGAGGCGTCCACGCTCCGGTTGTCGTTGTACTTGAAGTTCAGCCCGGCGTACTGGCTGCGGCTGTCGCTCGCGGGCAGCTCGTTCGGATCGGCGAACCAGGCCTGGAGCGTGAACTCGCCGAGCTGCAGCCTTGCGTCCACGGTCATGTCGTAGGCGTTGCGCGGCGAGAGGTTCGACGCGGCCCGCTCGCCGCCGTTGCTGGCGCCGAGCACGTGCCCGATGAGCAGGTTCCGGTTGAGCGAGAACTTCTGGCGCCCCACCGAGAGCTGGAAGCGGCGCCGCGAGCCCCGCTCGGCCACCAGCAGGCCGGCGTAGAGGTCCTCCAGCTCGACGTGCGTGCGCCGGCTGTCGTCGGAGAAGACGTCGCGGCCGAACGTCGCCGACCCGACGTACGAGGCGGCGCCGTAGACGTAGGCGTTCGAGCTCCCGATCCGGGTGACGCCGCCGAGGCCGAGCTCGAGGCCGGCCTCGGCGACCGCGGGCTCGCGTGCCTGGCCGGGCAGCCCGACGAAGGCCCCCGGGTTGCCGACCCACGGGTCGCGGTCGGCGTAGGCGCCGAGCGCGGGGTTGACGATCAGCTTCACGAGCGACCGCTCGTCCTGCCAGAGCTTCGGCAGGTCGCCGAGCCGGCGCGTCGCGACGGCGCCGGTGGGGGGCGGGGCGATCGCGGGCTCCGGCACGCGGGTGACGAGCAGCGCGAGCGCCACCTGGCCACCGCCGGCGACCGAGTAGAGCCGCAACTCCACCGCCGCGACCTCCGCGAGCGCGCGCACCTCGGCGAGCGCCACCTCGGCGAGGAGCTCGCTGAAGGCGCTGCCCGGTCGGATCCCGAAGACCTCCGCGATCCGCGCCCGGAGCGCGTCGTCGTCGGCACCCTCGGCCCCCGGGTTGCGCAGGTGCACGTAGACCTGCTCGATCGTCTGCCCCTCGGCGAGACGCGCCGGGATCCGCAGGTGGCGGTTCGGGTCCTCGCCCTGCGGGCGCTGGCCGCCCTCGGCGGCGGCCGGCGCCGGACCGAGGCAGGCCGCCGCGAGCAGAACGGCCGCGAGGAGTCGGATGGCGCGCCGCAGCGGCGCCGCGGGGGCGTGGAGGAGGGGCGAGGTCGAGGTCATGCGGGCTCCGTTCGTTCGCTGGGGGAACCTCTTCGGCCGCACCCCGCCGGCGGCCGCCGCGCGCGGCTCCGGCGCGGGAGCGGATCGCGGAGCGGGGACGGGCCGGCTGCCGCTCCCGCGCCGCGCAGCCGGCGGCGGGACCGGAGACCGGCCCCGGAGTCTACTTCGCCAGGTGCGGGTGGCAGAGCACGCACGTCATCTTGCCCTGCTGGTTGTTCATCCCGTCCTTGTCGTGCCACATGTCGTCCGCGCCGTGGCAGGCGAGGCAGGCCGCGTTCTCCTCGGCGAACGGATAGCGGGCGGCCACGTAGCGCCCGTCCACGTAGGCGTTGAGCATGCGCACGGTCTGGTAGACGACCTCGCCGGTGACCTTCGCGCACCGGTCCTTCTTCTGCTTGGAGGTCACCTCGGCGCCGGCCGCGAGCGTCCACTGCGAGACCGAGATGTGGCAGAGCGGCGACTTCGCGAGCCGCTGCACCTGCTTCGGGAAGTGGGCGATCGCATCGAAGCGCTGGGTGGGGAAGCTCGTGCGGCTGTACCACTGGAAGAGGTCGTCGACCATCGCGACGTACGTCTTCTGCGCGTCGAAGGCGACGAGGTTGAAGAAGTGCGCGGCGACGCCAAGGGCTCCGCACAGGGTGCCCTGGCCGCCGTAGCCGGCCTGCACGATGTCGAACATGCGGTCCGGGAGGACCGTCCACGGGTGGCCGACCGCGTCTCGAACGAGGCTGAGGACCCCCAGCCAAGCGGCGTTGCCTCAACCGCCGGGGTCGAAGTAGTAGCGATAGGCGCGCGAGCCGGCCTCCATGGGGTCGATCTTCGCCCACCGCCACGGCAGCTCCTCTCTCTGGCCGGGCTTCGCGG
>JAHDVN010000145.1:600-1160 GCA_023384635.1 Thermoanaerobaculia bacterium | reverse complement strand
CCGAGGAGCCCGCCCGCGACGAGGGCCGCTCCGCCGTTGAGAAGGCTCCTGCGCGAGCAGGAGGCGCCGGTGCCGTCGTCAGCCATGGTGCTCTCCTTGTCCGTTCTCGGTCCGGGTGCCGGCCGCTTCGTCATCGCTCCCGCGCCGCCGCTCCTCACTCGGCGCGGCCCCGCTCTATGGCGTGGGCCGTCCGGTGGCAGTCCCGGCAGCGATCGGGACTCTGCATCACGTGCTGCGGGTGGGTGCCGCGGTGACAGTGGTCGCACCCCTTCGGCGGCGCCGCGTGCTCCTGCTGGTGGCAGAGCACGCACTTGACGCCCATGTGCAGCGAGCGGCTGGCGCGCAGCGTCTCGGCGACGTCGGCGTGGCACGCCGCGCAGTAGCTGTCGGGCATCGCCGCCGTGTGGACGGTGCGGGCGACGTCGTGGCCGGCGTGGCACTCCGCGCAGGAGGTCGCGGTCATGGCCTCGCCGTGCCCCTCGTGGCAGTCGAGGCAGGCCGGCACCACGACCCCGTCGGCGTCCGGCGGGTGCTGGGTGTGGCAGCTGGCGCACTCGAGC
>JAHDVN010000145.1:0-590 GCA_023384635.1 Thermoanaerobaculia bacterium | reverse complement strand
TGGGGCCCGCCGCGCGCGGCCATGCTCACCGCCGCCTCCCCGTGGCACTCGTTGCACTCCCGGTTGGCCGCGATGTCGAGCGGCGCGGGGGCGGCCGGATCGGGGACGACCCGCACGTCGCCGCCGTAGAAGCGCCCCTTGCGCGGGCCGCTCACGTCGCGGACCTCGATCCGGTCCTGCTCCCAGGAGTCGCCGCCATCGACGATCGTCCAGGCGGTGCCGGCGATCTCGAACTGGGCCTGCCGCCCCGTGATGCGCACGTTGGTGAGCGGGTAGTCCTCGCCCGCGCGCGGGAAATCCCCGCCCATCGTCATGTTGAAGCCGAGCATCCAGTCGTCGACGCGGCGCTGGGCGTCGAGGTCGTAGACGTAGTAGCGCAGGGTGCCGCTCTCGACCTTCGGGCTCGGCTCGCCGGGCGCGGGCCGGGCCTCGAACGCGATCCAGAACTGGACACGCTCCTGCTTTCCATCGCGGTCGTAGTCGAAGACGATCGTCTCGCTGAAGGCGAGCTCGCCGGAGACCGACGGGCCGGCCGGCGCGGACGGGCTCTCCTGGGCCGGCAGGAGGCTGGCGACCCCCAGGACGAAGAG
>JAHDVN010000144.1:5386-8788 GCA_023384635.1 Thermoanaerobaculia bacterium | reverse complement strand
GCGGCGACGATCTCGCCGGGAGCGATCCCGTCGAGGCCGTCGAGCGGCCACTCGCCGCCGAAGACGGCATCCCAGAGCGCGCGGCCCTCGAGCTGGTCGCCGGCGGCCTTGATCGGCACCGTCGCCACGTGGCGGCCGTTCGGCAGCGTGGCGACCGACTCGCGCCCGACGACGCCGGCGATCGACGCGTGCACCGGGGCGGAGACCGGCGCCTCGGCGCGGCCGATGACGTCGCCGAGCGCCACCGTGGCGCGGCTCGCCACCACCGCCTTGCAGGGGGCGCCGAGATGCTGGAGGAGGGGGATCGCGACCTCCGCCGGGGTGGGCACCACCTCGATCGGCACGTCGCGGGCGAACTGCTTCTGCTCCGGGGGGTGGACGCCGTGCGGGAACGTCGCGGCGCGGCGGAAAGGCCAGCTCATCCTGGGTCCTCCTGGCGGCGGGCGAGACGGGAAGCGAGAGGGGCGGCGGCGAGCGCCACGGCGCCGAACCCCGCGAGCGCGCCGGCCACGGCTCCCGCCGAGGTCGCCGCGAGGCCGGCCCCGGCGAGCGCCCCGAGCGGGGGCGCGAGGAAGACCAACGCCGCGGCGCCCACCAGGCGCCGGCCGGCGAGCGCGCCGGCGGGCCGGGCGAGCGAATCCGCCGCGAGGCCGCAGGTGGCGCAGCCCGCCCCGGTGCTCGGGTCGTGATTCGGTCCGCAGTGACGCATCGAGTGTCCCGGTCCGCGGCTGCGGACCGGGGTCATGCTAGGTCGCGGGCGCCCCCCCGGCACCGTACCGCCGGGTAGGGAGCCGCTACCCCGGGGGGGGTGGCAACCCCGCCGCCCACCCGTGCGTAGCTACGGAGGAGTGCCTGACCGCGGACGCCTGGCCCGGATCCTCCTCTGGGGAATCGTGTTCCTCCCCGCGGCCGCCTTCGCAGCCGGAGCGCCGGACCCGCCCCTCCCACGGGGGACTCTCGTCGAAGCAGTCGCCTGTCGCGGAGACTCCTCGCAGACCTACACCCTCTACCTGCCCTCCGGCTACGAGTCCGCCGGACGGCACCCGGCGCTCCTGGTCTTCGATCCCCGCGGGCGCTCCCGGCTCGCCGCCGAGCTCTTCCGCGAGGCCGCCGAGCGGCTCGGATGGGTGCTCCTCTCGTCGAACGACACCCGCAGCGACGGGCCGATGGCGCCCAACGAGCGGGCACTGGCGGCCCTCTGGCCGGAGGTCCACCGGCGTTGGGCCACCGACCCCCGCCGGATCTACGCGGCGGGCTTCTCGGGGGGCGGCATGCTCGCCTGGGCCCTCGCCCGCGCCACCGGCGAGGTCGCCGGGGTGATCGCGGTGGGGGCGCGGTTCGGTCCCCGCGAACGCAGCGCCCCGCTCCGGGTGACCACCTTCGGCGCCGCCGGCGACGCCGACTTCAACTTCCTCGAGATGCGTGATGCCCACGCGCTCCTCGCCGGCTGGGGAGCGAGCGAGCGCCTCGAGACCTTCGCCGGCGCGCACGCCTGGTTCCCCGCCGAGATGGCCGGGCATGCCCTCGACTGGCTGGAGGTCGCGGCGATGCGCGAGGGGCGGCGCAGCCCCGACGCCGCGCTCGCCGGGCGGCTCTGGGCGTCCGAGGCCGCCCGGGCCGAGGCCGACGAGGCCGCCGGCAGGCCCCTCGCCGCATCCCGGCGCTGGCGCCAGATGAGCCGCGACTTCGCCGGCCTGTTGCCGGTGGCCGAGGTGGCGGCGCGGGCCGAGAGGCTCGCGGGAACCCGGGCGGCCCGCGCCGCAGCGAGGGCCGAGGCCCGGGCCGAGCGGCAGGAGCGCGCCTGGCTCGGCCGCTTCGCCGCCGCCAACGCCCGCCTGCTCGCCGCCGAGGAGCCGCCGCTCCTGGCGCGCTACCTCGCGGAGGTGGAGCTCGTCGAGCTCCAGAGGCGTGCCCTGCGGCGGGACCTCGCGGGGAAGACGGCGCGCCGCCAGCTCGCGACGCTGCTCGCCTACACCTCCACCTATCTCGCCAACGACGCGCTCGCGCGGGAGCGGCCGGCCGCCGCCGCGGTCCTGCTCGCGACGGCGCTCCGTCTCGCTCCCGAACGGCGCGACCTCCGGTGCGCGCTCGCCCGCGCGGAGGCCCGGGCCGGCAGCCCGCGAGCCCCGCTCGGGAGTACGCTCGCCCCGTCCCCGTCCCCCGCCGCGGGGGACCCACGTCCCGATCCCCAGGAGGAACCATGTCCACCACCCGCAGAGAACTGATGCAGCTCGGCGCCGGCGCCCTCGGCCTCGGCCTCGCCCCCCGTCTGGCCCGTGCCCAGGCCACCCCCGCGCCGACCCCCGCGCCCGTCCCCGTCGCCCCCGCCACCGGGGTCGAGAGGGCGGGCAAGCCGCTGCGGATCCTGATCCTGGGTGGCACCGGCTTCACCGGTCCCCACCAGGTCCGCTACGCGCTCGCGCGCGGCCACAAGCTCACCCTCTTCAACCGCGGCCGGCGGCCGAAGGAGTGGCCGGGCGAGGTCGAGGAGCTCCACGGCGACCGCAACCTCGCCGAGCTCGACGCGCTCCGGGGGCGCGAGTGGGACGTCTGCATCGACAACCCGACCTCGCTTCCCTTCTGGGTGCGCGACGTCGGGCAGGTGCTCCAGGGGAAGGTCGGCCAGTACGTCTTCATCTCGACCCTCTCGGTGTACGCGACCGAGGAGGCCGGCAACGCCGACGAGAGCGCGCCGCTGGCGGTCTACCAGGGCGCCGACGCGATGCAGGAGACGATGGAGAAGCTGCGCGCCGACATGGCGCTCTACGGGCCGCTCAAGGCGCTCTCGGAGAAGGAGGGCGAGCGCTGGTTCCCGGGGATCACCACCGTGATCCGCCCCGGCCTCATCGTCGGCCCCGGCGACGAGTCCGACCGCTTCACCTACTGGCCGGTGCGCCTCGAGCGCGGCGGCGACGTGCTCGCGCCGGGCGACGGCACCGACCCGGTGCAGATCATCGACGCCCGCGACCTCGCCGAGTGGACGATCCGCATGGTCGAGGCGCGCGCCTACGGCACCTACAACGCCACCGGCCCCGCGCACCCGATGACGATGGGCGACATGCTCTGCGGCGTGCGCGCCGCCACCACCGCCGGCGCGCGCCTGGTCTGGGTGCCGGCCAGCTTCCTCGAGGAGCAGAAGGTCACGCCCTGGGGAGACATGCCGGCCTGGGTGCCGGGCAGCGGCGAGACCGCCGGCTTCGGGCGGCGCAGCATCCAGAAGGCGCTGGCGGCCGGCCTCACCTTCCGCCCGCTCGCGGCGACCGCGCTCGACACCCTCGCCTGGTGGAAGTCTCTCCCCGCCGAGCGCACCGCGCAGCTGCGGGCCGGCATCCCGGCCGAGCGCGAGCAGGCGGTTCTCGCCGCCTGGAAGGCGAAGCAGGGGTAGAGAGCAGGGAGGTCGCG
>JAHDVN010000144.1:0-5376 GCA_023384635.1 Thermoanaerobaculia bacterium | reverse complement strand
GCGTGGGTGGGTGGTGGGGGGGGGTGGGTTGGCGTGGGGGGGTGTGGGGGGGGGGCGGGCGGGCCCGCCCCGGGCCCCCCCCCCGCGACCGGCTTCCGCGCCGCCCCGGCGTGCTATCCTCCCGCCAGTTTTCCGACAGATGAGCGCAGAACCCGCGGGGCGCGAAGCGCCGCCGCGCGGCCGCCCGTGGGCGGCCGTGGCGGCGCGCAGCCGTGGCCCCCCCTTTCGTGCGGGGGGTCTGCTCGACGCCTCTCCACGCGCTGCTCCCTCGCTGCCCGTCCCCCCCGCCCCGACCCACCCCCGCAGCAACGCGGACGAAAGGAGAAACCGATGCCCCGCCTCCTCGTCAACCTCGCCAGCCTGCTCCTCCTCGTCTCGTCTCCCACCCTGGCCGACTACGTGCAGACGCTCACCGGCACCAACGAGGGCGGCCCGACCTGGCAGCGGCCCGAGACCACCAACACGCTGAGCGGCAACTGCACCGCTTGCCGCTACGCCGTGCAGCCGTTCGTGCTGGAGTCCGCGTCGAGCTGCGTCATCGTGAGCGCCCAGGACTACGACGGCCACATCGCCCTCTACCGGGGCTCCTTCAACCCCGCGGCACCCTTCCTCAACCTGGTCGACCTCGACGACGACGGCGAGCTCGGCGTCGGCACCTCCCGCATCCCCGCCGACCTCGACGCCAGCTCGGTCAACCTCACGACGGGCGCCTACTACCTGGTCTCCAGCGCCTTCTCCAACAGCGGCGCCGGGTCGTTCACGCACACCGTCCACTGTGCCAGCGCCCAGCCGATCCAGGGCGGGTGCTTCTTCGCCGGGACGCCGAAGGAGAAGAACGTCTGCCTCTTCGACCGCTTCGTCGTCTTCATCGACCAGGTCAGCGGCGTCGCCGACGGCATCGCCACCCCGGTGCGCTTCGGGTCGAAGGAGACCTCCTTCTTCTGGTTCTACACCGACCAGAACTTCGAGGTCATGGTCAAGGTGCTCGACGCCTGCTTCATCAACGGCCGCTACTGGGTCTTCACCGGCGCGCTCACGAACCAGGGCTACCGGATCCGCGTGGGCGACGTCCTCACCCAGCAGGTCCGCACCTACAACAATCCGGCGGGCACCAACGCGGGAGCCGTCTCCGACACCGTCGGCTTCCCCTGCAACCCCTGAACGCGAACGGGGCCGGCGCGGCGCGCTCGCGCCGTGCCGGCCCGCTCTCTGCGCATCGGAACCCGGGGATCAGGCCGCGGCGCGGCGGCGCAGGCTGAGGGCGCCGGCGGCGGCGAGCAGTGCGGCGAGGGCCGCGAGGCCGGCGCCCGACGCGGTCGGGATCTCGAGCACCGAGGGGCCGGGGCCCGGCGCGACGGCGCCGTCGCCGCCGAGCGCGGAGATCGTGAACGGGAGCGTGAAGGTGTCCACCAGCGTGCCGTCCGCGCTGTGGACGAGCAGCTCCGGGCTGTCGAGCCGCCCGGCGAAGATCTGCCCGTTCGCCACCGCGACGCCGGCGTTGAAGTCCAGCCCGGCCGGGAAGGTGTCGACGATCGCGCCAGTGGCGGGGTGCAGCTTGTGGATCTCGTAGAGGACGTCGCCGGGGATCCCCTCTTTCGGATCCCCGGTGAAGGTCTCGGAGGTCACCAGCAGGACCCCCTCGTCGGCGAAGCCGGAAAGGCCACCCACGAACTCGCCCTCGAAGCCCGGGTTCGCCGCGTAGAGATCGATCTCGCCGGTGACCGTGCCCGACTGCGGGTCGAAGACGTGGACCTCGCCGTCGAGGTAGGCGAGCAGGTACACGAGGCCGCCGAGCGTGCCGAGGCCGTCGAAGTCGGGGCTGCTGCCGATCGGCCAGCTCTGCTGGACCGCCCCGGTGTCCGGGTCGAGACGGAAGAGCATCGGGCCACCACCCTCCACCGGCCCGACCTCGCTGCCCTGCACGAACCAGAGCGCGGTGCCGTCGAAGGCGAGGCCCTCGGGGCCGCCGAAGAAGGAGACCGGGGCCGCGAAGCGGTTGAGCTCCGCCCCCGAGGCCGGATCGAGCTCGACGATCTCCGGCGACTCCCCCTCGGGGGCGCGGCCACCGTAGGCGCGCTCCGGTCCCGGCGGCTGGCCGCCCGGGCCGAGGTCGGTGGCGAAGAGGCGCCCTTGGGCCTCGACGGGCGAGGCGGCGGCGGTGACGAGCAGAGCTGCAGCGAGCGCGACGAGGTGCTTGTGCATCGGCGTACCCTCCCGGGAAATTTCGCGGCATTCTACCGACCGGAGCAGCGTTCGTCACGCCCTCGCGCCGCGCGGCAATCCGAGTCCCGGACTCGCCTGACGCGAGAGACGGCGCCGCGCGGCACCGACCCCGCGGGGCGGGGCGCCCGGCGCGGGAGTGCACTACCCTCCGCACGAGGCCTCCGTGGCGACCTTCCTGACCGCCTGCCCGCGCAATTGCTACTCGACCTGCTCGCTCGCGGTCACCGTGGAGAACGGCCGCCTCGTGCGCGTCGAGGGGGTGCCGGCGAACCGCGCGACGCCCGAGGGGCCCTGCCTCAAGGGCCTCGCCTACGTCGAGCGCTCCCACTCCCCCGACCGCGTCGTGCAGCCGCTCGCACGCCGCCGCGACGGCTCGTTCGCGCCGGTGGGTTGGGACGAGGCGCTCGACCGGATCGCGGGCGAGCTCGCCGCCGCGCGCGCGGAGCTCGGGCCGCAGTCGGTGCTCTTCTACGCCGGCAGCGGCTCGAAGGGGCTCCTCAACGGCTGCAGCCTCGCCTTCTGGCGCCTCTTCGGCGGCTGCACGACGACCTACGGCGACCTCTGCTGGCCGGCGGGGCTCGAGGCCACGCGCCTCACCCTCGGCGACAACCGGCACAACGCGCCCTGGGATCTGGAGCACGCCCGCCTGATCCTCTTCTGGGGGAAGAACCCGGCCGAGACCAACGTCCACCAGATGCTCCACCTCGACCGTGCCCGCGAACGGGGGGCGCGGGTGGTGGTCATCGACCCGCGCCGCACCGAGACCGCCGCGCGCGCCGACCGCCTTCTCCAGATCCGCCCCGGCAGCGACGGCGCGCTCGCCCTCGGGCTCGGGCACGTGCTGGCGCGCGAGGGCTGGATCGACCGCGCCTTCGTCGACGCCCACGTGCTCGGCTACGAGGCGTGGGCCGTGCTCGTGGCCGCCTGGCCGCCGGCGCGCGCGGCGGCGGTGACCGGGCTCTCCGCGGAGGCGATCGAGGAGCTCGCGCGCTGGCTCGGCACCGTCGCTCCCGTGACCATCGTCCCCGGCTTCGGCATGCAGCGCTTCACCAACTCCGGCCAGGCGATGCGCGCGATGCTGGCGCTGCTCGCGGTGACCGGTCAGATCGGGCGGCCGGGGGCGGGCTGGATGTACGCCAATCTCCAGACCGCGATCTTCTCGGCCGTCAAGGACCCGCTCGACTTCTATCCCCCGGAGCGGCCGGACGGCGTGGTGAGGGTGGGGATCTCCACCGCCCGGCTCGGGCGCGAGATGGAGGAGATCGCCGATCCGCCGCTCGCCGTCGCCTGGGTCGAGCGCGGCAACCCGATCCCGCAGAACCCGGAGACGGGGCGCGTCGTCGCGGCCTTCCGCCGGCTCCGCTTCCGCGTCGTGGTCGACGAGTTCCTCACCGACACCGCGCGCGAGGCCGACCTCGTGCTGCCGGCCAAGACCTTCCTCGAGCAGAGCGACGTGATCGGCGCCTACTGGCATCCCTACCTGCACCTGCGGCCGAAGGTGATGGAGCCGCCGCCCGGCGTCTTGCCCGAGACCGAGATCTACCGCGCGCTCGGCCGCCGGCTCGGGATCGCCGAGGAGGCGCTCGCCGCGGCGCTCCCCGGGCCCGACGACGAGGCCGTTCTCGCCTGGCTCGGCGAGCGCCTGCGCCCCCACGGCCTCTCGCTCGACGCGCTCCGGGAGGGACCGGTGCTCGCTCCCGGCGCCGAGGAGGTGGCGTTCGCCGACCTGCGCTTCCCCACGCCGTCGGGGCGGGTCGAGCTCGCGAGCGCGGAGGCGAGCGAGCGCTGGGGCGTCGAGGAGCTGCCGCAGTTCCGCGAGCCGGAGGAGGCCCCGGCGCCGGGCGGGCGTTTCCCGCTCGCGCTCCTCACCCCGAACACGAAAAACCGGATCCACTCGCAGTTCGGGAACCTCGCCGCGATCCGCCGCCTCGCCGACCCGCCCCGGATCGCGATGCACCCGGACGACGCGGCGGTGCGCGGGCTCGCCGACGGGCAGCGGGCGCGCCTCTTCAACGACCGCGGCGAGCTCCTCCTGCCGGTGCACCTCGACTGGGGCCTGCGGCCGGGCTGCGTCGCGGTGACCAACGGCTTCTGGCTCGCCGAAGGCGGGGCCGTGAACCTCCTCTCGCGGGGGCGCGAGACGGACCTGGGGCACGGGGCCGCCTTCCACGACAACGCGGTGGAGGTGGCCCGCGCGTGACGGCCGGCGCGGCGGTCCCGGCGTTCGTCTTCGCCCCGGCGCGCTGCACCGGCTGCGGCGCCTGCGCCCTCGCCTGCGGCGTCGAGAACGGCGGCGGCACCGACCCGGGCTGGCGCCGGATCCACGTCTTCAACCCGCGCCACCACCCCGCGCTCCCCACCTGGAACCTCTCGCTCGCCTGCAACCACTGCGACGCGCCGGCCTGTCTCGCCGCCTGCCCGTCCGCCGCTTATCGCCGCGACGAGGCCACGGGCGCGGTGCTCCTCGACCCCGCGCGCTGCCTCGGCTGTCGCTACTGCTCCTGGGTCTGCCCGTACGACGCGCCGCGCTTCGACGACGCGACCGGGCTCATGGGCAAGTGCACGGGCTGCGCGCCGCGCCTCGCCGCCGGCCGCGAGCCCGCCTGCACCGCCGCCTGTCCCACCGGCGCCCTCGCCTGGGGGGAGCGCCCCGCGGGCGAGCCGGAGCCGCGCTTCGCGGGCCTCGCCCCGACCGGCCTCGCGCCGCGCCTCCGGCTCCTCCTCCACGGGGCGGCCCCGCCGCTCGCGGCGCCGCTCCCGGTCCCCCCCGCGGCGGTGCAGCCTCCACCGCCGCCGCGGATCACGCCGCGCGGCGAGTGGGCGCTCGTGCTGTTCACGCTCCTGCTGCCGGCTCTCGTCGCGCTCTTCGCCGCCGGCCTTGCCCGGCCCGAGCGCGCGCCCGGCCCGCTGGCGCTCCTCCTCGGCGGCGCCGTCGCCTTCGCGGCGAGCGCGATTCACCTCGGCCGGCCGCTCCGCGCCTGGCGCGCCCTCGCGCACCTCCACTCCTCCTGGTTGAGCCGCGAGATCGCCGCCGCCGGGCTCTTCCTCGCGGCCGGCGCCGCGCACGGCCTGCCCGGGCTCGGCGTGGGCGCGCGGGGCGCCCTCGCCGCCGTGGCGGTGCTGGCCGGCGGCGCGCTCCTTTTCGCGATCGAC
>JAHDVN010000143.1 GCA_023384635.1 Thermoanaerobaculia bacterium | reverse complement strand
GGCCCGCCGAGTCGGCGGCCCGGGACCGGGCCCTCAGCGCCGGCGGCCGACGAGCCAGCCGACGAGGAGTCCCACCGCGGCGCCGGCGGCCAGCCAGCGGCCCGGGTTGGCGGGGATGAAGCGGGTCCCCTCGGCGGCGATCTCGATCACCCCCACCGGCGAGGCCGCACCGCCGCCGCCCGCGCCCGCCGACTTGTCCTCGCCCGTGGCCACCGCCCGCTGCCCCTCGCGGCTCGCGCCGAGGCCGCCGCCGAAGCCGAAGGCGACCCGCGCCACCGGGATCAGGGTGCGGCCGTTGGCCTCCACCGGCTCGCCGAAGACCTGTCCGACCGAGATCCCGCTGCGGATCCGCTCCGCCAGATCGTGCAGCCCGCCGCCGGCCGCCTTGTTCGCCGTCTCTGCCATCGCTCGCCTCCTCGGTCGCGCCAGGGCCTCAGTATAGCCAGCCTCCGCGGGCTCTCCGTCCCTGCAGCTCGACGGCGAGCAGCGCCGCGCGTTCAGCGCCTTTGGCGCAGGCGGGTGAGGAGCTGGATCTGACCGGCATGGTAGAGGTCGTGGGCGGCCACCCCGCGCACGAGGCGCGCCACCGTCTCCCGTCCCCCGGCGGGGCAGCGACCGAGGTCCCCCGCCGCGAGCCCGGCGACCGCCGCGCGCAGCGCGCGGTGCTCTTCCGCCAGGAGCCGCAGGTCGGAGCGCCAGGCCTCCTCCCCGTCTGCGCCCGGCACCGGCCGCGGGAACCAGTTCGAGCCGGCGAGCCGGAACGAGCCGCGCTTCGTCCCGGCCAGCCGCCGGCGCACGGCATACTTCCAGTAGGCGCAGTGGACGGCGAGCTCCCAGGTGTTGTGGCGCTCCGGCGCCGGCCGCCACGCCGCCTCCGCCGCGCTCGTCCCGCGCAGCGCCCCGCGCAGGTTCGTGCCATGCCACGAGCGGCGGTCGTACGCCTCGTCGAGAGCGGCGAGCAGCAGCTCGATCGCCGGCGCCGCCATCGCCTCAGCCCCCGCCCGCCGGGCGCCGGAAGCGCTCGTCGGGCACCTGCACCGCGACCACCCGGCCGCGGGCGCAGAGGCGGCCGCCGCAGCGCACCTCGGTCTCGACCACCACCTTGCGCCCCTTCACCTCCTCGATCCGCCCGCGCAGCACGAGCGGCACGCCGAGCGGAGTCGGCTCGAGGTAGTCGACGTGCAGCGAGGCGGTGAGGAAGCGCAGCGGCGGCTCCGAGTCGAGTGCCCGGCCCGCGGCGCGATAGGCCGCGGCCGCCGCGGTCCCGGTCGAGTGGCAGTCGACGAGCGAGGCGATCAGGCCGCCGTAGACGACCCCCGGGATCGCGATGTGGAAGGGCTCGGGGGTGAAGATGCAGACCGTCTCCTCGCCGTCCCAGAAGCTGCGGATCCGGTGGCCGTGCTCGTTGAGCCGCCCGCAGCCATAGCACTGCGCGAGCTCGTCGGGGTAGTAGTCCTGGAACGCCTTCTCTTCCATCCTCACCTCCTCGCCTTCGGCGGCGGGCACTCCCAGAGGTCGATCGCCACCCGCGTCCGGTCGGCCGGGTCGTAGCGCACCGGCAGCACGCGGCCGGGCTGTACCTGGGGCACGTCGAGCCGCGCGACCAGGGCCCGCGTCTCGGCGCGGAACGGCTCGCCCGCCGCCGGCTCGACCGCGAGCACGAAGATCACCACCGGGTCGTCGTTGATCGTGGTACCGCTGTCGCGCAGCTCCAGGACCGTGGCGCGGGCCGGCTCGCCGGCGGCGAGGATCGCGCACGCCTCCTCCCGCCCGCTCCAGCGGTCCACGAGGCCGCTGCAGCCGGCGAGGACGAGGACGGCGGCGAGCGCCGCGGACCTCCGGGTCACGCCGCCCCCTCGCGGTCCGGAAAGACCAGCCGCAGGGCGCCCGCCGGATCGGCCGCCGCGGCGCCGGGCGCGGCGCCCAGGTGCCCCTCGGCCCACCGCCGCGCGAGCGCCAGCGCCACCGCCCCGTCGCCGCGCGCGAGCTCCCAGTCGGCCTGGGTGGCGAGCAGCGCCCCGGCGTAGGCGCGCGCGAGGCCGAGGGCGAAGGCCCGCGCGCCGGCGGTCAGGCGCGCGCCGTCGCCGCCCGCGTGGCGGAACCAGGCCTGGAGCGCCCCGGCGCTCTGGCGCAGGCGGTGGACGGTCTCGACCAGCTCCGGCGCGCGCACCGCCGCGAGCTGCCGCTCGAGGTCGGCGACGAGCGGCGCCAAGCCCGCCCCCTTGGCCATGGCGCGCAGCAGGTCGAGGGCGAGGACGTTCGTCGTCCCCTCCCAGATCGGCAGCACCTGCGCGTCGCGCAGCAGCGCCGGCAGCCCCGTCTCCTCGAGGTAGCCGGCGCCGCCGAAGCACTCGAGCGCCTCGGAGACCCCGGCCACCGCCTGCTTGCCGGTGAGCGCCTTGGCGAGCGGCGTGACCAGCCGCAGCAGGGCGATCTCCTCCTCGCGCGCCGCGCCCGTCTCCTCGCGCCCGCAGAGCTCCGCGGCGCGGAAGGTGAGCTGGAGCGCCCCGGCGTGCTCGGCAGCGAGGGCGGCCAGCGTCTCGACGTGGAGCGGGTGCGCCGCGAGCGGCCGGCCGAACGCCTCGCGCCGCCGCGCGTAGTCGCGGGCGAGCTGGAGCGCGCGGGCGAGGTAGCCGCAGGCGCAGCAGGCGTTGTAGAGGCGGGTGACGTTGAGGAGCGTGGCGATCGTCGCCACCCCGCGCCCGGGGGCGCCGACCAGCCGCGCCGGCGTGTCGCACAGCGCCAGCTCGGCGGTCGGCAGCGCCCGCGTGCCGAGCTTCTCCTTCAGGCGCAGCACCTCGATCCCCCGCAGTCGCCCCGCCTCGTCGCGCAGCTCGACGCAGAAGACCGAGAGGCCGCGGCTCCCCTCCGGCGCCCCCTCGATCCGCGCCAGCGTGAGCGCCACCTCGGCGGTGGTGGCGGAGGTGAACCACTTGACGCCGCTGAGCCGGTAGCCGCCCGCCCCGTCCGGCCGCGCGACGGTCGCCGTGCGGCCGACGTCCGAGCCCCCGGCGCGCTCGGTCATCCACTGCCCCGAGGTCCAGAGGCGCGCGGGGTCGCGGCTCGTCAGCCGCGGCACCACGCGCGCGCGCAGATCCTCGTCCCCCTCGAGCGCGAGCAGCCGCGCCGCGCCGTCGGTCATCGCCAGCGGACAGGAGACGAGCGCCGAGGAGGGGTGGAAGAGGTAGAGCCGCGCGAACTGATGGACGCGGGAGAGCGGCCCGTGCCGCCGCTCGTAGGCGGTGGCCACGATCCCCTCCTCGGCGGCGATGGCGTGGAGGCGATCCCAGGCCGGAGCGGTCTCGATTCGGTCGACCCGCCGCCCCCACGCGTCGTAGGCGACGTGCCGCGGCTCCCGCGCCTCGGCCGCCGCCGCGAGCGCGAGCATCTCGCCCGCCGCGCGCTCGCCGAGCGACCGCAGCCCGGGCTCGACCTCGGCGAGCACCTCGTCGCCGAGGAGCCGCGCCAAGAGCTGCCGCAGCACCGGGTCGGCGTCGTACGGATTGCCGAGCCGCGGCGCGTCCTGGAAGAACTCCTCCATGGCCGCTACCTCCTGGCCGATGCTAGCGCGCCCCACCCTGAGCTGGGCCCCTTCCCCGTGAGCTCGCCCTCGGAGCCGGCCGGGACCACGGCGACGACCCCGGGAGCTACCGCCCTGTGCCCGCCGCGAAGCGGTAGTGGGCGACCATCCACTCGCTGCCGCCGCGCCAGGCGAAGAGCTCGGCGCAGGCGAGGAGGAAGAGGCGCCAGCGGGCGAGCCAGCGGCGCTCCTCTCCCGCGCCGTAGGCGGCGGCGAGGACCGGGAGGAGCTCTTCGCGGCGGGCCTCGAGGTTCGCGAGCCAGGCCTCGAGGGTGCGGGCGTAGTGGGTGCCGTCGACCAGCCACCGCTCCGCGAGCCGCAGCGGCGCCGCGAAGGCCGGCAGCAGGTCGGCCGAGGGCATCAGGCCGCCGGTGAAGAAGTGGCGCGCCATCCAATCGCTGGGCCCGCGGTCCTCGTACGGGTAGGTGAGCTCCCGGTGGCAGAAGACGTGGACGAAGAGCGCCCCGCCGGGGGCGAGCCAGGTCGCCAGCCGCGCGAAGAGCGTCCCGTAGTTGCGCAGGTGTTCGAACATCTCGACCGAGACGATGCGGTCGAAGCGCTCGGCGAGCGCCAAGGTGTTGATGTCGGCCACGCGGTGCTCGACGTTGCCGAGGCCGCGCCGCGCCGCCTCGGCGCGGATCTCCTCGCCCTGGGCCCGCGAGTTCGAGACCGCGAGGATCCGCGCCCGCGGGAAGCGCTCGGCGAGCCAGAGCGAAAGCGCCCCCCAGCCGCAGCCGAGGTCGAGGATCCGCTGCCCGTCGGCGATCCCGGCGCGCTCCGCGGTGAGCGCCAGCATCGCCTCCTCGGCCGCGGCGAGGTCGTCCACGCCGGGCGGCCACCAGCAGCAGCTGTACTTGCGGCGGGGCCCGAGGAGGAGCCGGAAGAGCTCCGGCGGCAGCTCGTAGTGCTGGGCGTTGGCCTCCGCCGGGGCGGGGGCCACGGGGGCGCCGCCGAGCTCCCGCCGGTAGCGCGCCAGGCGCGCCGCGGGATCCGCCTCCTGCCGCCGCCGCTCCCCGGCCAGCCGCGAGGCCAGCAGCCGGCGGATCCCGAACCGCACCAGCGGCTCGGGCACGAGCTCCCGGTCGAGCAGTGTCTCGATCATGCCGCTCCTCCCTCGGATCGCCGGTCTTCGCTCGCCCTCGTTCCGGGGGGAGCTACGCCACCCCACCCCTTGGCGGATGGCGGCGCGGGCCGGGCTCTAGGTCAGCGGCAGCTGTCGGAACCAGCCGACGAACGCCATCCAGACCAGGCTCTGCCCGAAGGTGAACCAGAGCAGGTAGACCCCGCCGAAGACGGCGAGCAGGAGCGGGAACGCCGTGCCGCCGGCGCGCGCGCCGCGCTCGCGCCAGATCAGCCAGGCCAGCACCGCCAGCGTGAGCCCGTAGCCGGCCACTTGGTAGAGCAGGTCGTGCGGCAGCGGCGGGAGGTAGAAGTGGAACAGCCGCGCCACCACCGGATCGATCAGGGTGAGCCCGGTCGCCACCATGAAGCGCGCATGCAGCGGCGCCGACCGCCGGTGGCGCACCGCCATGGCGTAGGCGAAGAGGAAGAGCGCGATCGCCGCGAGCGGCAGGTAGACGTACTTCCCCTCGGCGGCCAGTGCGGCCTCGTCGAGGGCGGTGAGGCGCGAGTGGGCGAGGAGGATCGAGGCCACCCCGATGACCGGGACCAGGGCGTAGCTCGCCCGCCCCAGAGCCCGGTGGAGCGGACGACGCTGCCGTACCAGCAGCGGCTGCGCGATCAGCAGCAGGCACCAGAGCGTCATCGTCGCCGCGTGCAGATGCAGGTAGAAGCTCCCCGCGGGGAGCTGCGAGAGGTACGAGGGCCAGAACGCCGCGAGCGCGGCGGCCAGCAGTCCGGCGAACCAGATGGCGCTGGTGCGGAACATCCCCCCTCCGGAGCGACGCGAGATGCGTGGGCGAGACCGGGCGGGATTCTACCGGAGGGACGGCCGGGGGGCGGCGGGGCGCCGGGCCGCGACCCGGCGCCCCCAGGTGGACGTCACGCCCGGCCGAGGCGGCGGCGCAGGAGGTGCACCGCCCCGCCGGCGAGAAGCAGCGCGAGCAGCGCGAGACCGCTCCCGTCGAGGGTGGGGATCTCGAGCACCGACAGCGCCTCGACGAAGGTCGCGCTCACCGTGCAGTCGGCCTCGATCGGCGCCGTGGTGTACGTCTCGCCGAGGAGCGTGCCGCCGCAGCCCGTCACCTCGTCGATCTCGTAGCCCGGATCGGGCAGCACGCCGAAGGCCACCGTCTGCCCGAACGGGACGACCTGCGGCGTCCCCGGCGCGAGGCTCCCGCCCGGACCCGCCACCGGCGTCACCGTGAAGGTCACCACCGCGAAAGTCGCCGTCACCGTGCAGTCGGCGGTGACCGGCGCCGTGGTGTAGGTCGTGCCCACGAGCGCGCCGCCGCAGCCGGTCACCGTGTCGATCGCGAAGCCGGGGTCGGCGAGCACCTGGAAGGCGACCGTCTGCCCCTCGGGCACCACCTGCGGCGTCGAGGGGTCGAGGCTGCCGCCCGGGCCCGCCACCGGCGTCACCGTGTAGGAGACGGCGTAGAGGTCGAAGTAGCGCCCGCCGCCGGTGTAGACCTGGGTGCTGGTGCCGGTCGACACGTTGTAGACGTGCGCCCCCGAGCCGTTGCTCCAGAGGATGTTGCCGTTCGCCAGCTGCGCCACGCCGCGCGCGCCGCTGGCGGCGAACGAGGAGATCAGGGCGCCGGTGGTGGGGTCGAGCCGCACCACGTTGTTCGACGAGAAGCCCGCCACCAGCACGTCGCCATTGAGCGCGTAGTCCATCTGCTCGGCGAAGTTGAGCGAGGTCGAGTTGTGGAAGGTGCCGGCCGAGGCGCCGGCGAGGGTGAAGGCGTGGATGTCGTCGTTGGCCGAGCTCGAGGAGACCAGCATCCCCGACGGGTGCTCGAGAATCCCGAACGGGCTCGGCGCGAGCGCCGCGGTGGTGAAGGAGCCGAGGTTGGTCCCGGCCGTGTCGAAGCGCACCACCGCGTTGCCCGGAGCGGTGTTGTTCGTCCCCGAGTTGGTGATGTGGATCACCCCGCCGAGCAGCGCCATGCCGCGCACGTTGTCGAGGCCGCCGGTCGGTGGCGCGCCGACCGCACCGAGGAAGGTCCCGGTCGCGTCCCAGCGGGAGATCCGGTCGCCGACCTGCTCGGAGACCCAGATCTCCTGGCCGACCTGCATGGCGTGGAGCGGCGTGCCGGCCGCCAGGGCGAAGACGTTCGGGTTGACCACCGATCCGTCGACCGGCGAGAAGTGCACCAGCCGGTTGTTCGTCGAGTCCGGCATCATGAGGACCTGGGCGGGAACGGCGGCCGCCAGGCAGACCGCGAGCGCGGCGAACACGGCGCCGCAGAGCGAAAAGCGAACCACTCGGCTCATGGGGGTCCCTCCTGGCGGCGGAGTATAGGCCCATTGCCGACCGGACGCACCCGGTTTCCGGCCCCGGGCCAGCCCCGCCCCGGCACCGGCTAGGCGGGCCGGGAGGCCGGCGGCCGGCGGGCGACCAGGCGGTCGTAGAGGACCATGAGCGCCGTGGTCACCAGCCCGATGACGCCGACCACGAACCACATCTCCTGCGGCGGCGCGGCGCCCTCGATTCCCCGCTTGAACGGCTCGATGTACTTGGCCACCAGGTGGCCACCCAGCGCGCCCGCCACGAACGTGCCGATGGCGATCGGCAGGAAGGCGAAGCCCATGTAGGTGCCCACCTGGTCCTTCGGCGCCAGGTCCGCCACGTACTCGTAGTAGCGGGGCGCCTGCAGGCTCTCGCCGAAGGCGAAGAGCATGATCGCGGCCACCGTCATGAGCAGGGTCGGGAACGCCCCCATCACGAACCAGCAGCAGGAGGCGAGCAGGAAACCGAGCGTCATCGCGGTCATCGGCGCGAGCTTCTTGGCCAGCGCCGTGATCGGCACGGTGACGAAGATGATCGTCCAGGCGTTCACCGTCTCGATCAGCTCGAAGCGCTCGAAGTGCAGCACGTCGCGCACGTAAAACGGCAGGGCGTAGAAGATGAGCCAGAACATCATCCAGAAGCCCGAGAAGATGACCAGGAAGGACATGAAGCGCAGGTTGCCGAAGACCAGGAGCATGTCGGCAACCACCTTGCCCATCGAGCGCTCCGGCGGCGCGTCGGCCGGCCGCGCCGGCTCGCGGAAGAAGAGGAGTGTGGCGAGGACCAGCGCCAGGCTGATCAGCGACGACATCACGAGCACGTAGGAGATGCCGAGGCTCTGGCGCACCTGCATGGCGAGCAGCGGCCCCACCGCGCCGCCGATGTTCACCAGCGTGTAGTAGATCGAGTAGCCCAGCCCCTTGGTCTCGTGGGTGGTGGTGCGCGCCACGGTCCCGACAATCGAGGGCTTGATGAGCGAGCCGCCGACCGCCGTGATGACCAGCGCGATCACCATGTAGATCTCGGTGCCGAGGGCCTCGACCAGCGGCTGGCCGGCCGGCAGGCCGCCGAGGCCGATCAGGAAGTAGCCGACCGAGAAGATCCCGAAGCAGGCGAGCAGGCTCCTCTTGAAGCCGTAGCGGTCGACCACCGTGCCGGCGAGGATCGGCAGGAAGTAGAGGAGCGTGTTGAAGAGCGAGCCCACCAGCCAGCCCGCCTTCTCCGGCCCCAGCCCCACCTGGTCGGCGACGTAGACCGCGAGGATCGCCTTGCTGCCGTAGTACGCGAAGCGCTCGAAGAGCTCGATGACGTTGGCGACCCAGAAGGTGCGGGTGAAGCCGGTGCGCAGCAGCGTGAGGCGGTCGGTGAGGCTCAAGGCTCCTCCTCGGGGCTCGGTCGGCGTGGCGGACGAGCGACGATCTTGTCGGCTTTCCCCCCCGGGGGTCAATCGCGAGGCGATAGGCTGGGCGCCCCGTGCAGAAGCTCCGCCTCGCCGCGCTCGCCTTCGCCGCGCTCCTCGCTGCCACCCCCGCCGCGGGCGCCGGCGAGGAGGCGGCGCACCGCTCCTGGTGGATCGTCCGCCTCGGCGGCGCCGCGGCCGGAAGCGCCAGCGAGGAGGTCGTGCCGCTCGGCGGGGGCCGCATCGCGACGCGCAGCGCGCTCACCCTCCGCCTCCACCGACTCGGCGCCGAGGTCGAGATGCGCGTCGCCTCGGAGGTGATCGAAGGGCCCGACGGACACCTCCTCTCCGCGCGGAGCGAGCAGGACCTCTCGCGCCAGACCCAGGTGGTCGAGGCGCGCGTCGAAGGG
>JAHDVN010000142.1:2608-8851 GCA_023384635.1 Thermoanaerobaculia bacterium | reverse complement strand
GCCGGCTTGAGGTCGCGGTGGACGATCCCCTTCTCGTGCGCCTCCTCGAGGGCCTCGGCGATCTGGCGGGCGATGGAGAGACTCTCGGGCAGGGGGAGGGCGTCCCCGGCCAGCCGCTCGGCGAGGGTCGGCCCCTCGACGAGCTCCATGACGAGGGCTCGGCTGCCCGCACTCTCTTCCAGGCCGAAGATGGAGGCGATGTTCGGGTGGTGGAGTTGGGCGAGGAGCTGCGCTTCGCGCTCGAAGCGGGCGAGGCGCTCGCGGTCCTGCGTGAACACCGCGGGCAGCACCTTGATCGCGACGTCCCGCTTGAGCTTGGTGTCGGTCGCCCGATACACCTCGCCCATCCCGCCCTCGCCGAGCTGGGCGGTGACCTCGTAGGGGCCGATCCGGGAACCGATCATGCCGCGAAGATCCGGGTCACGGCTGCGGGAAGGCCGCGTGCCAGTTCTGGACGAGGACCACGACCGAGACGTCGAGGGCCTCGATCGGCTCGCCGACGAGGAACCGCTCGCCGTCGGGAGTGACGTCGTACTGCCGCGCCGGGGCGAAGTTCCCCGGCATGTCGAAGAGGCGGCGCACGGCGCCGATCTCGAGCACCGGCCTCGTGCCGTCGACCTCGGTGGCGTAGAGGCCGCGGCCGTCGCGGTAGTAGACCTCGCGACCGTCTCCGCGCCAGGAAGGGCTGGTTCCCTCGCCCTGCGAAATCTGCCACTTGCGGCCGGGCACGGGAAAGCTCGTGACGTAGACCTCGTCGCGGCCGGTCTCGTTCGACTGGTAGGCGAGCCAGCGCCCGTCGGGAGAGAGGGCGGCGTTGGTCTCACTGAACTCGGTGGCGACGAGCGGGCTCAGGTCGCCCCCCCCGGCGGGCACGGTGAGGACGTCGGCGAGCGCGCTGCCACCGAAGGCCGTGGCGACGATCGTCCGGCCGTCGGGCGACCAACCGTTCGGGGCGAGATCCCGTGGGCCGGCCGTGACCTTCCGCGGGGGCTGGGTGCCGGCGACCGGCGCGGTCCAGATCGCGATGGTGCCTCCCTCGCGGGCCGAGCCGAAGGCGAGGGCCTGGCCGTCGGGAGACCAGTGCGGGGACTGGTCGGCGGCCGCGTCGAACGTGAACCGCGAGCGCAGCCCGCGGCGGACGTCGTAGATCCAGACGTCGTTCGTGCCGCTCTCGGGGTCCGTGATGTGGGCCGCGACGCTGCGGCCGTCGGGAGAGATCCGGGGAGCCCGGAGCGGCGCGGGCTCGCCGAGCGTGCCGAGCTCTTTGCCCTCGCGGTCGCGCCAGACGAGCCGCACGTTCGAAGTGCTCGACCCGGTCTGATAGGCGAGCGCGCCATCGCGCGAGGCCGTGAAGACCCCGACGAGCGCCCCCTGGAGCGTGAGGAGGCCTTCGACGATCGGCACCGCATCGCCCGAGAGGCGCCGGGCGCCGGCGTCGAACGGCTGGGCCATGAGGGTCGATCCGCGAACGAAGAGAAGGCGGCCGGAGGCGTACTCGGCGTTCGAGTCGGTGGGGAGCAGCGGCACCGGTTGCGTGCCGGCGAGGGAGCCGACGCGGACCTCGGCGCCTCCGGCCTTGCGGGCGACGAAGAGGAAGTGCTCGCCGTCGGGGAGGAAGCGCGGGTGCCGGTGGCTCGAGTCTCCGGTGGCCGCGACGAGCTCGGTGAGCGGCTTGGCCTCGCCGCCCACTGCCGGAACGACGAAGAGCGGCCCGGTCGCCGAGGGCGTGAAGACGACCTGGCCGCGAGGGCTCCAGGAGGCCCCCTTGCCGAGGTCGGCCCGCGCGAGAGAGACCGGCGGGCCGCCGGCGAGCGCGATCTTGCGCAGGTGGCTGTCGGTGAAGAAGCCGATCTGCTTCGAGTCGGGAGACCAGAAAGGGTAGTGGGCGTTCTCGGTGGACGGCAGCTCGCGCGCCTCGAGCGCGTCGAGGGCGCGGACCCAGAGCATCCGGCGGCCGTCGGCTCCCAGGAGGGTGAAGGCGACGTGCCGTCCGTCGGGGGAGAGGGCGATCGGGCCCGGCCGGGTCGTCTCGAGGTAGAAGGAGGATCCGTCCGGCGGCAGGATGGAGGTGCGGACCACCGGCGGCGGGCCCGGCCGGTCGAGCGCGACGTAGCCGCCGAGAGCCACGGTCGAGAGGGCGAGGGCCGCAAGGCCGGCGCGCAGCGGCCAGAGCCGCGCTGGCGGCGGGGCGGCGGCGGCGAGGCCGGCGGGCTCGGCCGACCGCGGGAACTCGTCGCCGGTCGTCCCGGCGCGGACCTCTTCGACGACGATGCGGGCGTCGGCGGCGCTGTGCAGCCGGCTCTTCGGCTTGCGGGCGAGACAGCGCCGCAGGAGGCGGCGGATCTCCGCCGGCGTCTCCGCCGGCAGCGCGCTCCAGTCGACCTCGCGGGTGAGCACCGCGGCCAGGGTGTCGGGCACCGTCTCCGCGGCGAAGACGGTCCTCCCGGTGAGCATCTCGTAGAGGACCACTCCGAACGCCCAGAGGTCCGCGCGCCGGTCCACGGCGCTGCCCCGCGCCTGCTCGGGGGCCATGTAGGCGGCGGTGCCGAGGATCACCCCGAGCTGGGTCCCGTGCAGGGCGGTCAGGGTCGGGGAGTTCATCATCGTCGGCGACGAGAGGGGAGCCCCCGACGTCCCCGCCGCGGCGGTGTCCATCGCCTTCGCCAGGCCGAAGTCGAGGACCTTCACCTTCCCCTCGCCCGTGACCTTGACGTTCGCCGGCTTCAGGTCGCGGTGGACGATCCCCTTTTCGTGGGCCTCTTCGAGCGCCTCGAGGATCTGGCGTGCGACGGAGAGACACTCGTCGAGGGGGAGGGCCCCGGCCTCCATGCGGTCGGCGAGGGTGGGGCCGTCGACGAGCTCCATGACCAGCGCGCGCACGCCGTCCGCCTCCTCGAGCCCGAAGATCGAGGCGATGTGCGGGTGGTGGAGCTGGGCGAGGAGCTGGGCCTCGCGCTCGAAGCGCGCCAGGCGTTCGGCATCCTCGGCGAAGGCCGCCGGCACGACCTTGATCGCCACCTCGCGCTTCAGCTTGGTGTCGGTGGCGCGCCAGACCTCGCCCATGCCGCCCTCGCCGAGCTTGCCGGTGATCTCGTAGCCAGCGATGCGGGAACCGCGGTCGACGGTCATTCCCTCTCCTCGAACTCGGCCAGCCAGATGTCCGACTCGTCGGTGCGCTCGTGCCAGGCGAGGGAACGCCCGTCGCCTGAGAAGGAGGCCCAGACGATGCTCCAGCCGTCGGCGGGTGCGGCGATCGTGCGCGAGGCGCCGGTTTCCGGGTCGACGACGGCGAGGCCTTGGCGGCCGACCACGAGGAGCCGCCGCCCGTCGGCCAGGAGGAGGAGGTTGCGGAGGCGGTCGACCGGGAGGGGCCGGAAGGAGCGACCCGCGATGTCGTAGACGGCGGCGCCGACGGCGCTGTTCGCCGAGGAGTGCAGGGTGCCGACCAGCCGGCGCGAGTCGGGCGAGAAGGAGTAGGGCCAGAAGGCGAGGCCGGCCTCGTCGAGCGGTGCGAGGGGCTGCGCGGGCCCGCTCGCCGCGCCGTCGGCGAGCGCCAGGAGGACCGGGCCCTCCGTGCCGCCGGCGGCGACGAGCCGGCCGTCGGGCGACCAGATCGGGTACCAGGCGCTCGTCGACCGTCCCGTCGGCAGCTCCCGGAGGCCGCTGCCGTCGGGGCGGACGAGCCCGAGTCTCCCGGGCCAACGGTCGGTCTGGAAGACGATCCAGGTGCCGTCGGGCGAGAAGAAGCCCTGCCGGTCGCGGTGCTCCCCCTCGGTGAGCTGCCGCAGCCCCCCGCTCTCCGCGTGGAGGAAGAGGTGCTGGGGGAGGCCGGCCTGGTCGAAGAGGACGGTGCGGCCGTCCGGCGAGAGCGAGATCGTGTCGTGCACCTCGAGCGTGCCGAGCGGGACCTCTCGGGGGACCCCGCGGAAGGTGGCGGCAGCCGGGTCGAAGGGCACGACCCGGATCGCGCTCCGGACGTTGCGGTCCACGAAGGCGAAGCGGCGTCCGTCCGCGGAGGCCGAGAGGGGGCCGGCCCAGCTCGAGGGCACGGTGACCGGCTGCGGGGCGCCGTCCGGGCGGCCGCTCGCCGGGTCGACACCGATCCGCCAGAGGTTCATCGTGCCGCCCCGGGTGCTCGAGAAGAGGATCGACCGTCCGTCCCCCGACCAGATCGGGCTCCAGTCGACCGGCGGGTCGCCGAGCAACCTCACCGCGGCCTCCGGTGCCGCCTGCGAGCCGTCTGCCGCCACGGTGAAGAGGTCGCGGCGGGCCGAGACCTCGTCGAGGCCCCAGAACGCGACGCGGCGTCCGTCCGGCGAGAAGGCCGGCTGCATCCCGTCGCGCTCCGACAGGAGACGGCGCTCGCCGGTCTCCACGTGCACCACCCGGATGTGGCTCGTCGTGCCGCGCCCGAACGGGCTCCCGAGCTTCTCGTCGGCGACGGCCAGCTCGAGCCCGTCCGGGGACCAGGAGGGGTTGTAGCCCTCGGCGGTGACCTTGCGCGTCGACTCGCCCGTGGCGCCCATCACGAAGATGCCGCCGCCGGCGCACTCGGAGCGGTAGGCGATCCTCCGGCCGTCGGGGGAGAAGGCGGGCTCGTCGTCGTCCTCCCCGCAGCCCGCGGTCAGGTTCACGGGGTTGCTCCCCCCGACCCGCTGCAGGAAGACGTCCTTCTGGCCGTCGATCTCCTTGACGTAGGCCAAGCTCTCCCCGTCGGGCGAGAGCGCGGGGGCCATTTCGGCGCCGGCGAGAAACGTGAGCTGGCGGAAGCCGGTGGGCTGCCGTTCGGCGGACGCGCCCGCGTCGTGCCGCGCCGACCAGAGAACGGCGGCCGTGACCAGGCTGCCCAGCAGCAGGGCGCCGAGGGGCACGGCGGCGCGCCGCGCCAGGGACGGGTGGAGAGCCGCGGGCGGCGGCGCGGACGGCGGGGGCTGCCATCGCCCCTCCAGCACCTCCTCGATCACGATGCGAGCGTCGGCCACGTCGTGGAGCCGGCGTCGGGGATCGCGTTCGAGGCAGCGGCGGAGGAGCTCGCCGAGCGGCGCGGGCAGGCCGGGCGGGAGCGCGGACCAGTCCGGGTCGGCGCGCAGCACCGCGGCGAGGGTGTCGCTGACCGTCTCGCCCGCGAAGAGCCGCTGGCCCGCGAGCATCTCGAAGAAAACGGCGCCGAAGGACCAGACGTCGGCCCGCTTGTCGACCGCCTTGCCGCGCGCCTGTTCGGGGGACATGTAAGCCGCGGTGCCGAGGATCATGCCGAGCGCGGTGCCGTGGGCCGCCGTCAGGGTGGGCGAGCTCAGCATCGCCGGCGAGGCGAGGGCCGCCCCCGAGCCGCTCGCTGCCATCGGGTCCAGCGCCTTGGCGAGACCGAAGTCGAGGACCTTGACCTTGCCCTCGTCCGTGACCTTGACGTTTGCCGGCTTGAGGTCGCGGTGGACGATCCCCTTCTCGTGCGCCTCCTCGAGGGCCTCGGCGATCTGGCGGGCGATGGAGAGGCTCTCGGGCAGGGGGAGAGCGCCGCTTGCCAGCCTCTCGGCCAGGGTCGGCCCCTCGACGAGCTCCATGACCAGGGCGCGGGTGCCGTCGCTCTCCTCGAGGCCGAAGATGGAGGCGATGTTGGGGTGGTGGAGTTGGGCGAGGAGCTGCGCCTCTCGTTCGAATCTCGCGAGGCGCTCCCGGTCTTCCGTGAACGCCGCGGGAAGGACCTTGACCGCGACCTCGCGCTTCAGCCGGGTGTCGGTGCCCCGGTAGACCTCTCCCATGCCGCCTTCGCCGAGCTTGGCGGTGATCTCGTACGGGCCGAGGCGGGAGCCGATCATCGCTCTTCTCTCTCGATCAGAGCGGTCCAGTCGGTGAGCAGCGTGACCGGGGAGGCGTCGCCCTCGGCGAGCGGTTCGCGCACGAGGAAGCGCTCGCCGTCGGCGGCGACGTCGTAGGTCCAGCCGAGGAACTCGACGATCCGGAAGAGCGGCACCGGCGCTCCCACGGCGAAGGTCCCCGAGCCGCTCTCGGTGGGCACCGCGACCAGGGAGTTGTCCGGGGTCTTGAAGAAGAGCTCGCCGCCCGCGGGGTGCCAGCGCGGCTGGACGCCGCCGGCGCGGGAGACCTGCACCCGCGCTCCCGGTCCCGGGAAGGGGGCGACGTAGACCTCGTACCGCCCGGACTCGTCGGAGGCCCAGGCGAGCCAGCGGCCGTCGGGCGAGATCTGGCCGCCCGCGTCGTCCGCGGTCGAGCCAACGAGGGTCC
>JAHDVN010000142.1:0-2598 GCA_023384635.1 Thermoanaerobaculia bacterium | reverse complement strand
GGGTCCGCTCCTCGCCGGTGCCGGTCAGGCGGCGGAGCCTGACGTCGTAGACGCCGATGCTGCTCTCGTCGCCCAGGTCGTAGACCAGCCAGGCGCCGTCGCGGGAGAGCGACATCGGCAGGATGTAGCGGTTGGGGAGCGAGAAGAGCTCGCTCTCCGCGCCGCTCGTCAGATCGCGGCGCACGAGCGAGCCCTGGCTCCCTTCACCCTCCGACCCGAAGTAGAGGGCACCGCCGTCGGCGTCGAAGATCGGGGCGTAGTCGTCGCGTCCCGGGCGGGCCAGCCGGGTCTCGTTGCCGCTCGCGAGGTCGTAGATCCAGATGTCGGCCTCGCTGGTCCCCTCCTCGATGCGCGAGACCGCCGCCCAGCGGCCGTCGCGCGAGAGCGCGAGGCCTCCGACTCCCGAGAGGACCCCGGCCGTGCCGAGCTCGCCCAGGCGCCTCCCCGAGCGGTCGCGCCAGACGAGCTGCGAGCGGTCGCTCTGGTGCCCGGTGAGGAAGGCGAGCACCCCGCGGTCGGCGGCCGAGAAGACGCCGTAGCTGAACCGGCGGTTGACGAGCAGGGGGCCGACGAGGGTGTGCGCCACGTGGGCGCCCGGGCGTGTGTTGGGGTAGAATGCGCGGGGGTCCAGGGGCCCGGCGGGGGGGGGGGGGGTCTGGCCTTCGGCGAAGACGGCGTTGGTCGCCCCGTCGAGCAGGCGGGCGACCGGCGCGAGCGAGCCGAGCCGGCCGAGCATCAGGCCCGCCCGCTGCCCGGGGCCGAAGGTGGAGAGTCGCTGGAGGTAGAGGAAATGCACGCCATCCGGCAGGAACTGCGGGAACCGGTGGGTGCCCGTGGGGTCGCCCTCTCCGAATGCGGTGGCGGGACGCGGCTCTCCCCCCCGCTCCGAGATCGTGAACAGGGGGCCGTACTGGTGGGGGGCGAAGAGGATCGTGCCGTCGCGGGTCCACGTGCCGCCGCGCGCGTCGCGGGCGCGAGCGAGCTGGGCGACGGCGCCGCCGTCGGCGGGCGTGGTCGCCATGTGGCTCCAGGTGAAGAAGCCGATCCGCCGGTCGTCGGGCGACCAGAACGGGCGGTACCCCTCCTCGGTCCCGGGCAGCGGGCGCGCCGCTCCGGTCGCGAGCTCCTGGACCCAGATCCGCATCGGACCGGTCCCCTCCCGCGCGCCGAAGGCGACCCGCCGGCCGTCGTGGGAGAGCGCGGGCATGCCGGCGCGCTCGCCGTCGAGCTCGATCGAGACGCCGGCAGGGAGCGGCAGCACGGCGCGGATCACCCGGGGCGGGTCCTGCGAGCCCCTTTCGGAGCCGCGGGCGAGCCACGCTCCAGCCGCGACCAGGGCCACGAGTGCCGAGAGCGCGGCGAGCGACCAGGCGAGGCCCGCCCGCCGCGAGCCGGGCGGGAGAGGTGAGGCCGCTGCCGGTGACATGTCGGGCTCGGGAGCGAACCCGTTCGCGAGAGCGATCCGCGCCTCGCCGATGTCGCGCAGTCGCAGCCGCGGCTCCCGCTCGAGACAGCGCTCGAGGAGCCGTCGCAGTCCGGGCGGCGTCTCCTGGGGCAGCGACGTCCAGTCGATCTCCTCGCGGATCACCGCGGCGAGCACCTCGGAGGCGGTCTCTCCCGCGAAGAGGCGCCGGCCGGTGAGCATCTCGAAGAGGACGACGCCGAAGGCCCAGATGTCCCCCCGCCGGTCGACCGCCTTCCCCTTGGCCTGCTCGGGCGCCATGTAGGCGGCGGTGCCGAGGATCATGCCGAGCGCGGTGCCGTGGGCGGCGGTGAGGGTGGGGGAGTTCATGAGCGAGGGCGCGCCGGCGGGGCCGGCGGTCGACGAGGGCGCGACCGAGGCGTCGAGGGCCTTGGCGAGGCCGAAGTCGAGGACCTTGACCTTGCCCTCGTCCGTGACCTTGACGTTCGCGGGCTTCAGGTCGCGGTGTACGATCCCCTTCTCGTGCGCCTCCTCGAGGGCTTCGGCGATCTGGCGGGCGACCGAAAGACACTCGGGCAGGGGGAGAGCGCCGCTCGCCAGCCGTTCGGCCAGGGTCGGCCCCTCGACGAGCTCCATGACCAGGGCGCGGGTGCCTGCGCTCTCCTCGAGGCCGAAGATCGAGGCGATGTTCGGGTGCTGGAGCTGGGCGAGGAGCTGGGCTTCGCGCTCGAAGCGGGCGAGGCGCTCCCGGTCCTCCGTGAACGCCGCGGGTAGGACCTTGATCGCCACCTCGCGCTTCAGCTTGGTGTCGGTGGCACGCCAGACCTCGCCCATGCCGCCTTCGCCGAGCTGGGCGGTGATCGCGTAGGGGCCGACCCGGGCGCCTGCGGCGAGCGCCGCAGCGCCTTTGGGATCCTGGGGGGCCATTCGGACGGCAGACTCTATCCGTTTCCCCGGCGAGGAAAAGGGGGAGCGCGGCAATCCGGATGCCCACTCTCCTCTGGGTGCGGAGAGGCGAGGAGAGCAGGCTCAGTCGGGCGGTCGGAGGCCTCGGATCGCCAGGGAATCGGCCCCGCGTCGCGGGAGCGCGGGAGGGCGCCCGCGTGGGTGCGAAGGGGCTTCAGTCCATGTACGGCATCGGCGGCACCTTGCCGCGGAGGCGGGCGTAGACGGCG
>JAHDVN010000141.1 GCA_023384635.1 Thermoanaerobaculia bacterium | reverse complement strand
CGCAGGCGTGGGGTGCCCATGGGGCGAGCTTCCGCGGGGCTGGCAGGTAGGCCGGTCCCGGCCACCTGCCCGACGGGCGCGTCGCGACGCGCCCCTACAGGTTCGGGGCACGGTTGGCGGTGGGAGCTGTCGGGACGGAACCGCGGGTGCTGGCCTCGCCCGCGTAGGGGCGCGTCGCGACGCGCCCCTACAGGGGTAGCGAGGTCAGAGCAGCGGGGCGATCACCAGGGCGATCACCGACATCAGCTTGATGAGGATGTTGAGCGACGGCCCGGAGGTGTCCTTGAACGGGTCGCCGACGGTGTCGCCGACCACCGCCGCCTTGTGCGGCTCGGAGCCCTTGAAGTACTTGCGGCCCCCGATCTCGACCCCCTCCTCGAACATCTTCTTGGCGTTGTCCCAGGCGCCGCCGGCGTTCGACTGGAAGATCGCCATGAGCACGCCCGAGGCGGTGACGCCGGCGAGCAGGCCGCCGAGCATCTCGGCGCCCGAGCCGAGGCCGAGCAGCTTCGGCCCGAAGCCGAAGGCGACCGGAACGATCACCGCGAGCAGGCCCGGGACGACCATCTCGCGGATCGCGGCCTTGGTCGAGATCTCGACGCAACGGGCGTACTCCGCCTTGCCGATCGCCTCCTCGAAGACCCGCTGGTCCTCGGCCGGCCACTCGTGGAACTCCTTGTCGGCGTGGGTGTTCATCGCCGCCAGCGCGGCCTTGAGGGCGGGGATCTCCGAGAACTGGCGCCGCACCTCCTGGATCATCGACATCGCGGCGCGGCCGACCGCGCCCATCGCCATCGAGGAGAAGAGGAACGGCATCATGGCGCCGACGAAGAGGCCGGCCATCACCGTCGCCTTCGAGACGTCGATGGTGGTCAGGTGGGCCGAGCTCATGAAGGCGCCGAAGAGGGCGAGCGCGGTGAGCGCCGCCGAGCCGATCGCGAACCCCTTGCCGATGGCGGCGGTGGTGTTGCCGACCGCGTCGAGCTTGTCGGTGCGGCCGCGCACCTCCTTGGGCAGCTCGGCCATCTCCGCGATGCCGCCGGCGTTGTCGCTGATCGGCCCGTAGGCGTCGACCGCGAGCTGGATGCCGGTGTTCGAGAGCATGCCGACGGCGGCGATGGCGATGCCGTAGAGGCCGCCGAAGTGGAAGGCGCCGATGATCGAGGCGGCGAGCACCACGATCGGCCAGGCGGTGGAGCGCATGCCGACCCCGAGGCCGGCGATGACGTTGGTGGCCGAGCCGGTGAGCGACTGCTGGGCGATGCTCCTGACCGGAGAGGTGCCGGTGCCGGTGAAGTGCTCGGTGATCATGCCGATCGCCAGGCCCGCGGCGAGGCCGATGACGGTGGCCCAGAAGATCCCCAGCGAGGTGATCGTCCGCTCGCCGCCGTAGAGGAGGTCCGAGAAGGTGAAGCTCTCCGGCAGCAGCCCCCGGATGAGGAAGTAGGAGAGGACCACCATGACGATCGAGGAGCCGAACTCGCCGATGTTGAGCGCCTTCTGCGGCGAGCCGCCCTCCTTGACGCGGACGAAGAAGGTGCCGGCGATCGAGGTGAGGATGCCGACCCCGGCGAGCACCAGCGGCAGCAGCACGGCCGAGAGGCCGTTGTACCCGTCGGCGGTGAACGGCTCGCCGGAGGCCAGCCGGCCGGCCATGAAGGCGGTGCCGAGCACCATGGCGCTGATGATCGAGCCGACGTACGACTCGAAGAGGTCGGCGCCCATGCCGGCCACGTCGCCGACGTTGTCGCCCACGTTGTCGGCGATCGTCGCCGGGTTGAGCGGGTGGTCCTCGGGGATCCCGGCCTCGACCTTGCCCACCAGGTCGGCGCCGACGTCCGCGGCCTTGGTGTAGATCCCGCCGCCGACGCGGGCGAAGAGGGCGATCGAGGAGGCGCCGAACGAGAAGCCGGTGATCACCCCGACAGTGCGCACGATGTCGCCGTCGAAGGCGCGTTGGAAGACCAGCATCAGGGTGCCGAGGCCGAGGATCCCGAGGCCGACCACCCCGAGGCCCATCACCGAGCCGCCGGCGAAGGCGATCTCGAGCGCCTTGCCGAGGCTGGTGCGCGCCGCCTGGGTGGTGCGCACGTTCGCCTTGGTCGCCACCCGCATGCCGATGAAGCCGGCCGCCGCCGAGCAGAGCGCCCCGGCCACGAAAGCGAGCGCGATCAGGGGCGAGGAGCCCGGCTGGCTGGCGCCGCTCCAGCCGAGGAGGACCGCCACCACCACGACGAAGACCGCGAGCACGCGGTACTCGGCGCGGAGGAAAGCCATCGCCCCCTCCGGTTGCGCCGGGGCGATCCGGACCATGCGCTCGTTTCCCGCCTCCTGCCGCGACACCCAGGCGGTGCGCAGGAAGGTGTAGAGCAGGCCGGCGAGGCCGAGCAGGGGGATGACGTAGAGGATCGTGTCCAGGCTCATGTGCGGTGGGCTCCCTCGGTTCGGAGGATCGCGACGGACTCCAGAAAGGCGGCGGAATTATCGCACAGCAAACCGCGCCGGCGCGGTCCGTTCCGGCCGGCGGCGGGCCCCCCGGAGCTCCTCGGCGATGGTGTAGCATCCGGCGGTTGGCGATCGGACTCGGCGGCGCGCCGGGCGGGCCCGAGGCCCGAACCGGCGCTGGCTGCGCGCGTGGGGGCGGCATGGCAGAGGATCGGCAGCAACCGGAGCAGTGGGGCACCCGCCTGGGCGTGATCCTGGCGGTCGCCGGTTCGGCGGTGGGGCTCGGGAACTTCCTGCGCTTCCCCGGCCAGGCGGCGCAGAACGGGGGCGGGGCGTTCATGATCCCCTACTTCTGCGCCCTCCTCCTGCTCGGCATCCCGATCGGGTGGGCGGAGTGGACGATGGGCCGCTACGGCGGCCGCAAGGGGTTCCACTCCGGGCCGGCGATCCTCGGCGTCTTCGGCGGCCGCTCGGCGGGCCGCTACCTGGGCTCGATCAGCGTCCTGATCCCGCTCGCGGTCTCCTACTACTACATCTACGTCGAGTCCTGGTGCCTGGCGTACTTCTGGAAGTACCTCACCGGCGGTCTCGGCATCGACCCCACGGCCCCGGTGGCGGCCCAGGTGGCGACCTCCACCGGCTTCTTCCGCGAGTTCGTGGGGGCATCGGCCAACGGCGTGCTCGAGGCCGGGCACGGGACGACGATCTTCTTCTTCGCCCTCACCGTGGCGGTGAACCTCTTCCTCGTCTACCGGGGCCTGAACAAGGGGATCGAGAAGTTCGTCACCTGGGCGATGCCGCTGATGGCGGCCTGCGCGCTGGTGGTGCTGGTGCGGGTACTGACCCTCGGCACCCCGGACCCGGCCAACCCGGGCCAGAACGTGCTGGGCGGCCTCGGCTACATGTGGAACCCGGACTTCGCGGCGCTCGGGAGCTTCCAGACCTGGCTGGCCGCCGCGGGGCAGATCTTCTTCAGCCTCTCGGTGGGCTTCGGCGTGATCCTGAACTACGCCTCGTACATGAAGAAGAAGGACGACGTGGTGCTCTCGGGGCTCACCGCCTCGGCCACCAACGAGGTCTTCGAGGTCGGCTTCGGCGGCATGATCACGCTCACCGCCTCGTTCGTCTTCCTCGGCCTGTCGGGGACGATCGCCGCGGTGCAGACCGGCTCCTTCGGCCTCGGCTTCAACACCCTGCCGGTGGTCTTCGCGCAGATGGGGGCGCTCGGCAACTTCATCGGCGCCACCTGGTTCCTCATGCTCTTCCTGGCGGCCATCACCTCGTCGCTCTCGATGTACCAGCCGACGATCGCCTTCCTGCGCGAGGCGCTCGGCGTCTCGCGCAAGATGGCCACCACGGGGATGGCGCTGCTCGCGGTGGCCGGCGGCTGGCTGGTGATGTACTTCAGCCGCGAGCTGATCTTCTTCGACACCCTCGACTTCTGGGTCGGCACTTTCCTGATCTTCATCCTCGCGGCGCTGCAGATCGTGCTCTTCTCCTGGTTCTTCGGCGCGGAGCGAGCGCTCGCGGAGGCGCACGAGGGCTCGCACATCCGGATCCCGGGGCCGCTGCGCTTCGTCATGAAGTGGGTGACCCCGGTCTACCTGATCGTGGTCTTCGTCGGCTTCAGCGTGCAGAACCTGCGGGGCTCGCTCGCCAAGGCGATGGCGAACCCGGAGGCGCAACTGGCGCTGGGCTGGGTGCTGCTGAACCTGCTGCTGCTGCTGGTGCTGGTCTGGCGCGGAGAGCGCCGCTGGCGGGCCGCGGGCCTCGACCTCGACGGCCGCCGCCCGGCCGACGACTGAGAGGGGAGGAGAGGGGAGATGCGGATCAGCGGCTGGATCTTTCTCGTGCTCTCGACGGGCTTCGTCGTGGGCCTGACCGCCTGGTGCTACTACAAGGTGCTCACCCTCCCGGAAGACGGAGTCGTCAAGCCCCCCGACATGCTCGGCGGCTGAGCGCGCCGCCGCATCCCGTCACATCCGCTCGGGCTCCTCGATCCCGAGCAGCTCGCAGAGCCCGGCGAGGGCCCGCATCGCCACCTGGAAGGCGGCCTGACGGACGGCCCGCAGCCCCGGGTCCGCCTCGTGCAGGACCGGATGGTGGTGGTAGAGGGCGTGGAAGCGCTGCGCCAGCTCGAGGGCGTGGCGGGCGACGAGCGAGAGCTCGAGCGTGGCCGCCGCCTTCTCGACCGCCTCGGTGGCGCCGGCGGCGAGGTGGACCAGCTCCCAGAGGTCGTCGCTCCAGAGCTCCTCGGGGAGCGCCGCCACCGCCGCCTCGTCGAGCGCCGCGGGGAGCCCCGCCCCGGCGAGCTTGCGTTGGATGTTGCGCCCGCGGACCAGCGAGTACTGCAGGTAGGGTCCGGTCTCCCCCTCGAACGCGAGCGCCTCGTCGAGGTCGAAGACGATGACGCGCGTGGTCGTCGCCTTGGCCATGAAGAAGCGCAGGGCCGCGGCGGCGATCTGCTCGGCGAGCCGCTGCAGCTCGGGGCGCCCGAGCTCGCGGTGGCGCTGGGCGATCTGGTCGCGCGCCTTCTCGACCAGGCGGTCGAGGAGGTCGTCGGCCTTGACGCCGATCCCCTTGCGCCCCGACATCTCGACGCTCCGGCCCTCCTCCTCGGCGACCGTCATGCCGAGCTGGCGGGCGGTCGCGGCGGAGAGCGAGACCATCTCGTAGGCGAAGTGGACCGAGCGCTCGGCGGCGTCCTGGTGTCCGAGCGCTTCCAGGCCGGCGCGGACGATCTTCTGCAGGTAGCTCTGGCGGGCGTCGATGACGTTGATCACCCGTCCGGCGCGGCCGAAGGCGGGCGGGCTCTCGGCCCCCTCCCGCGCGGTCTCCCAGAGCCCGGCCTCCATCCAGTAGCGGTAGGCGAAGTCCCTGCCGAGCAGGCCGAACTTCCAGAGCTGGTAGGCGATGTCCTTGCCGACGTAGGTCACCGTGCCATCGGAGCGGACGATCACCTTGTCGGGATCCTCCAGCCCCGCGAACTCGGCCGACTCGGCGAGCGGCATCACCCAGCAGCCTTCGTTCTTCCCCTCCGCCTCGAGCCGGATCGCCCCGCTCTCCTGGAGCTTCCCGAAGGCGTGGTCGAAGAAGTGGAGGCCGAGGATGTCGCTCTCGTGGGTGAGCAGGTCGTAGCCGATGCCGAGCCGCGCCATGGTGCGCAGGTGGCGTCCGACGATCCGGCGGGCGATCAGGCGGGCCGCCTGCGCCCGCTCCCCTTCGCCGGCCTCGAGCGCGTGGAGCGTCTTGCGGCGCAGCTCGAGCCGCGCCGGGTCCTCCTCGTACCAGCGCCCGACCCGGGCGTAGAGGTCCCAGCAGACGTAGTCGAACGGCTCGGGGATCGCCTTGATGTCGGCGAGCGAGGTGGGCTCGAGGTCCAGGAAGGCGACGACCACGTCGGCGAGCTGGACGCCGGTGTCGTCGATGTAGTTCTGCACCTCGACCGGGTGGCCCAGCGCGCGCAGGCAGCGCACCAGCAGGTCGCCCAGCACCGCGTTGCGCAGGTGCCCGACGTGGGCCGCCTTGTTCGGGTTGATGTTGGTGTGCTCGACGACGATCTTCTCCGCCCCCTCGGGCGCGGTCGGCAGCACCGGGGGGGCGGCCAGCAGCCGGGCGGCGAAGGCGCTGCGGGCGAGCGAGACGTTCAGGTAGCCGGCCCCCTCGACCTTGAGCGCCAGCACCCCCGCGGGCAGCTCCCAGCCCTCGGCCAGCTCCTCGGCGATCTTCCGGGGCGGGCGGCCGAGCTGCCGGGCGAGGTGGAGCGGGGCGGGGAAGGCGAGGTCGCCGAGCGAACGGCGCGGCGGCACCTCGGCGACCGGCCGGTGCTCGATGCCGAACCGGTCCCGGATCCGGCCCGCGAGCGATGCCGAGAGGGTCTGCTTCCAGGTCGAGAGCATGCGGGGAGTCTACTGCAGGGGGTACCCGGCCCCCGCCTTGATATGATTCCGATCCGTAGCGTCGGCGGCGAAGTGCCGCCCACCCGAGATCGTAACCGGGGGCCGTGGCGCCCCCCGTCAGGGGACCGCCGGCCATGTCAGAAGCGATGTCCGAGAAGAGAGAACGGCGACTGGTCATCAAGCTGAACGACACCTCCCTGGAGCTCGTCGAGGGCGACATCACCGAGCAACAGGTCGAGGCGATCGTCAACCCGGCCAACGAGCAGCTGCAGCTGATCGGCGGCGTGGCCGGGGTCATCAAGGAGAACGGCGGGCCGGCGGTACAGGAGGAGTGCAACCGGATCGGCGGTACGGCGGTGGGCACGGCGGTGATCACCGGCGCCGGCAAGATGCGCTTCAAGCACGTGATCCACGCCGTCGGACCCCGCTTCGGCGAGGGGGACGACGACCGCAAGCTGGCCTCGGCGGTGCGCGCCTCGCTCGCGCTCGCCGACCGCCACGGCCTGAAGTCGCTCGCGATACCGGCGATCTCCACCGGCAACTTCGGCTTCCCCCTCGACCGCTGCGCCCGCATCCTGCTCACCGAGGTCCATCGCTACCTGCAGGGCGGCACCAAGCTGCAGCAGGTCGTGGTGGTGCTCGCCGGCGACGAGGCCTTCACCGCCTTCACCCGCGAGCTGCGCCGCGGTTTCCGCTGAAGGCCGGGCCCCGGGCCCCGGGGCGGCCGCCGGCACACCCGAATCCCGAGCCCTCGGCGGCGGCCCAGCGCGGCCCCGCCGGAGGGGCGTCGTCGCGGCCGGGAGGGGTCAGGCGCCGAACTTCTGGAGCCGCCCGGCGTGGGCCAGGAGCAGCCCGAGCAGCTCGCGCGAGGGGAAGGTGCCGAGGTGGCCCCCGATCGCCGCCGATTCGCCGAAGCTCCGGCAGTCGTCGACGAAGGCGAGCGGAGCGTGGAGGAGCAGCGGCACCGGGTGCCAGCTGTGCGCCTTCATCGGCACCGGGGTCGAGTGGTCGCCGGTCACCGCCAGCACCGTCGGGCGCAGGGCGAGCAGGCGCGGCAGCGCCGCGTCGACCTCCTCGAGGGCGGCGACCTTGGCGTCGAAGTCGCCGTCCTCCCCCGCCTGGTCGGTCTGCTTGACGTGGAGGAAGAAGAAGTCGAACCGCTCCCAGGCGGCGGCCACGGCGTCGAGAATCTCGCCGATCCGCTTGCCGCAGGGGACCACCTCCATGCCGCAGGCCGACGCCACCCCGCGGTAGAGCGGGTAACCCGCGAAGGCGCCGCAGCGCATCCGGTAGAGCTCGGGCAGCGCGGGCAGGTCGGGGAGCCGCGAGAAGCCGCGCAGCAGCACCCGGTTCGCCTTCGGCTCGTCGGCGATCGCCGCCTCGATGCGGGCGACGGCCGCGGCCACCAGCGCGGCGGTCGCCGCCCCCGCGGGCGCGCTGGCCTGCACCGGGAGCGGCGGCACGCCGAGCGCCTGCGGATCGGTGTCCGCGACCTCGGCGCCGAGCCCCTCGCCGCGGGCGAGGAGGACGAAGCGGTGCGCCTCGCCGGGGACGAGCTCGACGCGGCCGCCCGGCAGGTCGGCGAGCGCCGCGGCCGCCCGGGCGGTGACCCGCCGGCACTCCTCGCTCGGGATCCGGCCGGCGCGGCGGTCGGTCAGGTTCCCCGCGGCGTCGGCGGTGGCGTAGTTGCCGCGCGCCGCCACGTCGCCGGGGGCGAGCTCGAGGCCGAGGCCGAGCGCCTCCAGGATGCCGCGCCCGATGTCGGCCTCGGGGCTCGCCGGGTCGTAGCCGAAGAGGGCGAGATGGCCGGGGCCGCTGCCCGGGGTCACACCGGTCGCCACCGGCACGATGCGGCCGAGCGCGCCGGTGGCGGCGAGCTCGTCGAGCACCGGCGTGCGGGCGGCCTCGAGCGGGGTGCGGAACTGGGCCGCGGTGCGCAGGTCGCCGACCCCGTCGAGGACGAGGAGGACGATCTTGCCCTCGGCGGGCTGGGCGAGGCGGGCGAGGAGCTCGTGGTGGCGCACGGGATAGGTCTCCGGGGTCCGGGAACGGCTCAGGCGACGAGGTAGGCGCTGGCGCGCACCTGGATCCGGGTCCGCGGCTCGAAGCCGTTGCCGACCAGGGCCCAGGCGCTGCGGGAGGCCATCACCGGCAGCACGATCCAGCCGTCGAACGTCTCGCCGCCGCCGTAGGGGGCGACCACCGGCTCGATCTCGGCGAGCTTCGTCCAGTGGTCCTCCTCGGGGTCGAACGCCCCCTGCAGCTCCAGATAGGCGCGGTCGAGGTCGATCGTCTTCTGGCCCGAGGGGTGCCAGACGGAGAAGACGAACCGGACCTCGTCGAACGGCTCGGTCTCGACGTCGCCGTTGCCGTCCACGAGCAGGGGGAAGACGAAGCCGCCGCCACTGTCGGTGGCGAAGATCTCGGCGGTGGGATCGAAGTTCAGGTGAAGTGAGCGATTCGGGCGGATCATGGCACCTGCGGAAGGGTGGGGGCCGCGGCGGGCCCGGGGG
>JAHDVN010000612.1 GCA_023384635.1 Thermoanaerobaculia bacterium | reverse complement strand
CGGCAGGCGGAAATTCTGCCGACGGCGGCGGGTGATGGCCCAGACGGCCAGAGCCGCCAGGACCGCGGCCGCGGCGCCGGGGGCGGCGGCAACACAGCCGCCGCTGCCCTTGTCGCCGTTCTTGCCGCCGCCGGGCTGAAGGCCGGCGGGGTCGCTGCCCGGCACAATCGTCAGGCCGTGAACCAGCGCGCCGGTGGCGGCCACTTCAACGCCGCCGCCGACACCCAACGCCGTCACCCGCGCCCAGAAGTCGTCGCCGACGGCGGCGCCGCCGTTGAGCTTCACCACCAGAAACAGGCGGCGTGACTGGCCCGGGGCAAAGTTCATCACCCCGCTAAACGCCAGGCTGCCGTCATCGCCGGGAAAAGCCGCCGCGGCCGTGCCGTACAACGTGTCGGCGGCGTCAAAGGTTCCGTTGGCGTTGCTGTCCTCGTACAGCGCGACGAAGGAAAACGCGCTTTGGTCAAACAGCGAGCCCGCCGCGGCGACGGTGATCGAACCCAGTGCCGCCGCGCCCACCGCGTTGTTGGCCAGCACGAAATCGGCCACGCTCAGGCCCAGGCCACCCGGCCCCACACCGTTGGCAAAGGCCGAAAGGTTCATGCCCGTGCTGGTCACGCCAATCGCCGGGGCGTGGATGCGGATGCCCGCAACCGCCGCCGTGGGCAGGCCGGAGTGGTTCTGGCCTGTGCCGGAAATCGCCGTGATTCGCGCGGCAAAGGTCTGGCCGTAACTGGCGGGTGTTGACCCGTTCAGCTTGCAGACCACCAGCAGGCGTTTGGTTTCGTTGATGGCGAGATTCAGCGTGTCGTTGAACGTCAGCGAGCCGTCATCGGCCCCAAAGGCCGTGAACGACGCGCCAAAGGGCGTGTCCACACCGGGGTCAAAAGCCCCGTTACCGTTGGCGTCCACGTAAAGGCGAATGTCCGAGTATGCGGCAGAATCGTCACCCGTGCCCAAAGCAGCCAAGGTCAAGCTGCTCAAGGTCGCGGCATTGCTGTGGGCAATCACATCAAACGCGCCCACAAGAAACCCGGCGCCCGAGCCAGTCTCAAGCGGCCCCGGCCTCACAACGGCCGCAGGCACAGCCACCACACGGATGTAATCCCCGACCCGGTAAGCTGGTTCGATGTTTGCGGAGCCTGCAACAGTTGGACCACCAAACCTATGCATACTCCAGGACATCTGGCCTTCGTCGAGAAATGTCCCCACAGTTCCCGACCATGTCAGATAGTCACCGACAGCCGATGGCATCCAGTAATCTGTCGGGGAGA
>JAHDVN010000611.1 GCA_023384635.1 Thermoanaerobaculia bacterium | reverse complement strand
ATTCCGCCGGCGGTCTTCCTGACAATGTGTTCGCCGGCTTTGTTGGAACTGCTTTGAGAATTCATCAAGTAGTCAACTCGCGAGAGGGTCGTTCAGCATCCTGGCGCAATTCTTCCGTCAATTGAATCGCAGACATCGCCAGCGCGGAAAAGATCCAAAAGAAGCGAAGATAAGCTCCGTGCAGGAAGAAACTCGTGATCAGATATCCAATGATAGTCAATTGAATGGCGATGATCCACGGTATCCAATGCCGATACTCTTCAAGATGCGAGATGGAATTACGCGCTCGGGTCAGCCCGACCAGCAAAGCGATGGAAAAACCGACGAACATAATTGTGCCGATTACGCCCGTTTCCGCCAGCACTTGAACGTAAAGCGAGTGTGGATCACGTTCTCCAGAACGCAATTCCAGACCAACATTCGTTGCGTACGTCTGGTAGTTATTTGGATAATTTCCTGCGCCGACGCCTAAAAGCGGGTTGTTGACGAACATACTTAATCCAGTCAACATCTCGCTGGTTCGACCGCGGAAAGAATCCTCCTGATAGATTCCTCCCTGACTACCGGGCGAGAGGAGAGAGAGCGTCTCAAATCGCGCCGTATAGCTGGATGGCAACCAAGGGATAGCCAGCACAACGACTGCCATGCTAGAAAACCATACCAAAGGATGGAGACGGTAACTCAGTGCCGTCAGGACAAAGATAATCGCAAGGGCCAGATAAGCTCCCCGACTATAGGTATTCAAGACTTCGAACAACAAAATGCCAAGAATGCCCAACGAAATCAACTTGATACGGATGCGAGACTCGTCAATAACGCGGAGCAGGACAAGTGGAATGGACGCGACCACTACCTGCCCCCAAATATTTGGTTCCTTAATTGATCCGGCGATTCGATACGTCGTCGAGTACGACCCAATATCCTGAACCACTCTCGCCAGCCCAAAAAACTCCTGCCGGTAATTCCCTCTAATTACTTGATACGCACCCAAAAGACATAAAAATCCCATGACGAGGATAATAGTCCACGCAGCCATCTTCCATGTATTGGGAGTTCTTAAAGTAAAGAGAAAACAATAAATAATGACGATATCTTTTCCCAGATCAAGAGTCGCCTCAAGAGCGCGATCTTTGTTGTCGGCCACAATATAGGAAAGAGCAGTTGCGATAAGAAACAGGAAAAGGAAAACTTCAACGGTGCGCGTTTTTACCCGCCCGCCCGGCATGCTCTCGTTCAAATATCTCACAAAAATTGTCGCCGCGACAATAGCCACTA
>JAHDVN010000610.1 GCA_023384635.1 Thermoanaerobaculia bacterium | reverse complement strand
AAAAGATTTTTTCTATTGAAGGGAATTTTCCCACTCTATGATGGTTTTATTGTAATTTCAACTCCGTTGAATAATTTAGTGAATCGGTATAAATCCCGCAAGGCTTTTTCGCTAATAATGCCTATTCTTGGTGATTGCTCAGAAATCAGGGTTTCTTGTCGCTCCCCGCTTAAAGATCCATATATTATACATACGGGTTCGGTTGTAGAAAGTAAAGACGGCATAATAGGTATACTGAAAGCCTTTAAAATTTCAATTGATCGATTAAAGCAACCAATTAAGCTTGTAATAACTGGCGATGTAAAAGGTTCGACTGACTACAAGATGATCGCTGATTTTATATTAAGGAATCAACTATCGGATTTTGTAATTTTTACGGGCTTCTTGGCTAGTGAAGAATTAGAGCGCTATCTGATGAATGGTTCCTTAGCCATAATAAATAAGTCTAATAACCGTCAAAATCGATTCTGTTTCCCGACGAAACTGGCAGATTATATTAAATATGAGGTGCCGCTTATCGTTACCTCTGTGGGTGAATCTATTACTTATCTCAAAGATGGATTAAGCGCGTACATTATTGAACCAGAAGACATAGATTCGTTAGCCTCAAAAATTATTTATGTAATTGAGAATCCTAAACAATCTAAAGCCATGGCCAAATATGGCAAGTCATTAGTTGAGAAGGAATTTAATTATTTTTATCAAGGCCAAAGATTATTCAATTTTCTTAAAGCTTTGATTAATGAATAGTTGAAAAATAAGGCAACAACGGAGATATTTTATGGAAAGATCTGAGCAAAACCGTTTTCCTCTTTTCAAAAATCGTCTGGTCGTGTTCTCTGGGGTTGAACACCACATTATGGGAACTGACTATATCGCTCATGGCGGATTTGTACGTGAGATTGACATTTGGGCGCGTATCTTTGAACAAGTGATGGTAGTAACTAGACTTGGGCTTGGACCTGTATTATCCGACGAAGTGCCTTATGCAGAGCCTAATGTTTCTGTTGTTTGCCTGCCGGCTCCGGCCAGCACAGATGGTATTTACGGAAAAATTAAGATGCTTTTCTACCTGCCGGTTTGGCTTTTCAGAAGTCTTAATCTCTTGTCAATTAATGATGTGGTCATGGCACGCGGACCGGAGAGCATAGGTTTTCTAGGTTGGCTAGTCACTCGTTTCAAAAAGCTGCCTCGTTTTGCCAAATATGTTAATCAATGGGATGATTACAAAAATGAACCTATTGGCTATCGCCTTCAAAAAAAAGTTTACCGGGATG
>JAHDVN010000609.1 GCA_023384635.1 Thermoanaerobaculia bacterium | reverse complement strand
ATATCCGCTCCCGCTTTCGGCCAGGCAGCTCTCTGCGCAGATATAAGTAAACTGTCACCGTATTTCCTGCGCCGCGCCGGCGCCCCCTCGCCTACAATCCCCCTCGTCATGCCCCTCTCCTCCCCCGCCCTGCCGCGGCCGGGGCCGCTGCGCGCGGCGCTCGTGCTCGCGGCGCTCGCCGGGGCGGTGGCGCTGCTCGCGGTGTCGCGCGCCGACCGCCGCGGTCGCGACGGTCTCGTCGCCCTCGCCGCCGAGCTCGGCCTCGACGAGCCGGCGGCGCGTCCGGGGCAGCGCGACCTCGCCGAACGGATCCGAGAAGAGGAGAGCCTGCCGCGCGCCCGCCTCGCCCTCGCCCGCGCGCTCCTGGCACGCGAAATGGACGTCCGGCGCTGGCGGGAGCTCCCCCCCGGCGAAGCGGAGGCCGAGATCGCCCGCAGCCGCGACCGCCTCGCCGCCGCCGAGGAGCTCGCGGACGCCGCCCTCGCCGCGCTCCCCGCGAGCTGGGAGGCGCCGCACCTGCTCGGCGGCGCGCGTCTCCTCGGCCTGCTCGGGCGGCGCGACGCGCGGCTCTTCCGCGAACCCGACCTCTGGGAGGCGCCGCTCGAGCTGGCGCGCCGCCGCGGCCAGGCGTTCCGCGAGCCGAGCCAGCTCCTCACCGCCGCCTACCTCGAGATCTGGCCGATGCTCGGCCTCGCCGCCCGCGGCCGCGCGCGCGAGGTGCTGGGCGAGGCGTTCACCGACCCGGCCACCTTCGACCGCTTCTTCCCCGCCTGGGCGAAGATCGCCCGCACCCCGCGCGAGCTCGCGCAGCCGCTCCCCGACCGCGCCGCGGTCTGGCGCCGCGTCGCCTCCCACCACGCCGCGCAGACCGACTGGCCGCGCTGGCTCGAGGCGCACGAGCTCGAGGAGCGGGCCCGCGCGCGGGAGATCGAGGAGCTCCTCGGCGAGGGCCGCGCCCGCCAGCGCGGTGGCGACGCCGCGGGGGCTGCGGGCGCGTACCTGCGCGCCGCCGCCCAGACCCGCCCGGGCCGCGCCGAGGCGCCGCTCTTCGACCAGGCGATCCGCCAGCGTCCCGCCGGCGCGCCGTCCGGCGCGCTGGCTGGCCCCGGGCGCGCCTGGCTCGAGTGGGCGGCGGCCCTCGGCTCGCTCGGCGAGCCGCCACTCGCGCCCGAGACCCTGGACCGGGTCGCGCGCAGCACCCCGGGCCTCCCGCCGGAGCTCGTCGCCTGGGCACTCCTCGCCGCCGGAGACCTCCCCGCCGCCGAGCTCGTCGAGCGCCGCGAG
>JAHDVN010000140.1 GCA_023384635.1 Thermoanaerobaculia bacterium | reverse complement strand
ACCGGAACCCCGGAGACCGCCGCGCTGCTGGCCACGAGCTCGCCGAAGGGGTTGTAGCCGTAGCTCGTGGTCACGACGCCGATGCTCGTGCCGGTGAGCAGGCCGGTCGCGGCGTCGCGCGCGAGCGTCATGCCGCCGGCCGCGGTCAGCAGACCGTCGTCGTCGTAGGCGAACGTCGCGGCATCGAGGTTGTTGACCTGTTGACCGACGAGCCACCCGTTGAGGTCGACCTGCCGCGAGACGCTCCCGGCGACCGGTCCCGTCCAGGTCGTGGTCAGGGGGAACGGGCCGCTCCAGGCGTAGGTGATCGCCCCGCCGTCCGGATCGCTCATCGCGAGCGGCCGGCGGTCGGTCGAGAGCGGGTCGTAGCTGATCTCGTAGAGCCCCCGCGGGGTCGTGATCCGGTCGAGCCGCCCCTGGATGTCGCGCCGGAAGAGGATCGTAGCCCCGTCGGGGCGGGTGATCTCCGTGAGGTACCGGCCGAGGTCGTAGTCGTAGCCGGTCGCGCCCGCGCCCGGCACGAAAGGAGGAGCGTAGGCCTCCACCTGGTCGACCGGCGTGTGCGCGAAGTCGTGGCTGGGTCTCCCGGGGGGCGCGAGGCCCGCGAGGTTGCCGTTGGCGTCCCAGGCGAAGCCGATCGTCCGTCCGCCCGGCAGCTGCTGGGTGACGATCCGGTTGGCGTCGTCGTAGGAGAAGACCACTTCCCGGTCGAGCGGGTCGGCGATCCGCTCGAGGCGGCCGAGGGGGTCGTAGAAGAGCTCCAGGCGGCGCTCGTCGGTTCCGCTCCCCTGGCGGATGAGGGCGAGGCGGCCGCGGCCGTCGTACTCGAGATCCGTGGGCAGGAGCCCACCGATCCCGGACCGGGTCGGGCGGCCGAGCAGGTCGAGCTCGAGGAGCGTCTCGCGCCCCGTGGGGCTCGTGCGCAGGAGCCGGCGCGCGAGAGCGTCGTAGTGCGACACGTGCAGGCGGCCGTTGACGTGGACACGGTCGGTGCGCGATTGGAGGCTCATCGGGTCGCGCGGGTCGGCCAGGAGCGCTTCACTGGAGCGCTCGACGGCGAGCGCGGACGGCCCGCGCACGAGGTGCGAGGTCACACCGTGCTCCGCCAGCGCTCCCCACTGCGCGTCCGGTCCACGGTAGCCGAACGACTCGCCCTGGCCCGTGCGCCGCGATTCGAAGCTCCCGTCCGCGCGGAGGCGGCTCGAGGACGCCTGGCGGAAGAGGCCGGAACCGTCGATGCCGCGGAGGTGGAACCGCGTCCTCTGCCCGGGGCTTTCCCACACCTGATACTCGTGGCGGCGCCCGTGGGGCGTCGTGCGACGGACTGCGAAAGCTCGCCCGCTCTGGCCCGAGCGGAGGGCGTACCGGGTGAGCTCCTGCCACCCGCCGGCTGGATCCTCGTCGCGGAGAAGGCGACCGTCGGCTGCCCAGAGGAACGACCAAGCATGGGCCTCCGGGGTCGCGAACGAAGCGAGCAGCCCGCCCACCGTCGAGGTCATCTCCCAGCGGTTTCCTGCCGGGTCTTCGACCGCCGCGACATAGCCGAAGGGATCGTAGGAGAGCACAGTGCTCTGCCCGAACGGGCCGATGATGGTCGAAACGCGGCCCTCGGTGTCACGGACCAGGGAGGTCGTGTTCCCTTCGGTGTCGCTCACCTCCACGAGCTTGCCGGCGCTGTCGTAGGCAAACTCCAGGAGTGAGGCTCCGGTGAGGGCATGGAGCGTGCGCAGATGGCGCCCGCGGGGATCGAAGACCAGCACCTGGCCGCCGTCGAGCACGCGGATCTCCTCCTCGGCCCACGGGGGCAGCTCGTGGGACACCCGCAACACAACGCCCAGGCCCGCGTCGCCAAGCAGCAGGTCGCCGTCCGGCATCGCAGCCAGTCCTCCGGGCGCGGCGAACGCGTACTGCTCGGGCGCCATCCCGGCCTCGAGGTTCTCGCCGAGGAGAAGATCGGTGCCCGCCACGCGGGAAATCGTCCCGTTGGGGCTGACTCGGCGCACGCCGAAGCCCCACTCTTCGACGAGATAGAGCGAACCGTCCCCGCCCAAGGCGAGAGCGGCGGGACCCGGGATCCCCGCCGCGAGGGCCGCGCCACCATCCCCACTGCTCGTGGGGCTGCCGTTGCCGGCGAACGCCTCGATCAGCCCGCTGGGCCGGATCCGCCGCACCCGGTTCGCCTCGCGATCCGCCACGATGAGCGAGCCGTCCGAGCCCAACGCGATGGCCGCCGGGCCGGAGAAAGTGGCGAGGAGCGCCGGTCCCCCGTCTCCCTCGTCGCCGTAGTCGCCCGTCCCGGCGAGCGGCGTGGCCCAGCCTCCCGGGTCGAGTTGCCAGATCCGGCGTGCACCTTCGTCCACTACGAACACGATGCCGCCTGGCGTCGTCTCGAGGCCAATCGGCGCGTCGAGAGGGAGATCCGGGCTCCAGCAGCCCGAGGAGCACTCCTGGCCCTCCCGCGGGCGGTGGGGGCCGCCGCCTCCAGCACACACTCCCATCAGTGTCTGGATCGTCCCGTTGCGGATCTCGCGCACGCACCCGTTCGCGGTGTCGGCAACGAGCACCCGCCCGTCCGCGGTGACCGCGACGTCGCGAGGGCCATTCAGACGGGCTTCCGTGGCCGGTCCACCGTCTCCGCAGTCTGCCGTGTCGACGCTACGGATCGGTGGTGGGCCGCTCGCGCAGGGCTCACCCGATCCTGCGAACGCCTCGATGATGCCGTCCGGGCGCACGCGCCGGACGCGATGCGCCATCTCGTCGGCGATGTACACGGAGCCGTCCGGACCCACCGCGAGCCCACGGGGCACGGCGAGGCCCGCATCCACCGCGGGGCCTCCATCCCCGTCGTCGGCCCACTCGCCCCTCCCGGCGAAGCGGCGCGCCAGCGGTCCGATCCGCCGCCCTCCGTGGCGCGTACCGTCTCCGCGCAGCACCGTCTCGGCCGCCAGGTCATAGCGGTGATGGGGTGACAGCGTCCAGCCGCCCAACCCCTCGCGGGAGACGTCGAAGTTCCCGAAGGCTCGGACCCTCCGCGAGATCGTGGAGAGGGTTCGGAGCGAGACGACCATCCTCCGGGTGTTTCCCATGCCGGAGAAGTAGGTGCCTTCAGGAAGGCGCGAGAAGGACCGCTTCAGGCCTTCGGATGTTCTGTAATACCGCGGGCGATAGCCGTAATCGCGCCGGATCGTGACGAGCTGCGTCCCCTGGGTCGGCCTCCCGAAGCGGTCGCGACCATCCCACTGGATCGTCCATCTCAGATTCGGAGCCGGCGGGAAGAACTGCTCGTACCGTACGCCGGCGATGGTCACGATGACCCGCACGTCGAGAAGTTCGGAGGAGATCGTGGGGCCGGTGATCACCACCGGCAACTTGTAGACGCTGGCGCCGCGGTCGCGCACACGTTCGCTCGAATAGGCCAGGAACCACGGGGCCCCGACGATCGGGATCTCCTCGCGCAACACTTGGTTCTCGCAGTCGAGGATCGAGCCGGTGGCCGCGCAGGGATCGTCGACGCTCTCGCTCGGCTCTTCGTCGGTCGGCGGATGGTGGTTCGCGGGGTCGCTGCTGGGGTCCGGGTCGGGCTCCTCCTCGGGGTCCGGCTCGTCGTCGGGATGGTCGATGTCGTCCGGCGGCCCCCAGGGCCAGTTGTGGTCCCACGGAGTGAAGTGCTTGATCGGAACGCGCCAGAGCTGCGACCCGGCCGGGTAGAGGGCGGCCAACCGCTGGAGCTCGGAAGGAGTGACTCCGAGGACACCGAGGTCGTCCGGTGTCGCGGGCATCCCGGAGCCGTCGATATCGAGCGTCACCGTGGTGCCGTCGTTGGTCAGCACGGCGACGATCCGACCGTCGTCGGACGGCACCCAAGCTGCCAGCTCGCGATCGTAGTAACCCACGGGCACCGTCTCCCCGACGGGGAACTCGAGGAAGTTCTCGAGGTAGAAGGCGAGGACCTGATCGAACTGCACTCGCACCGCGCCGGCGGCAATGGCCTCGTCCGCCGAAAGCTCGACCGCGTAGGTGTATCCGGTGTTTTCCGGCAGCGGTGCGGGCATCCGCGAGGGTCCTTCCGGTCCGACGGTGTACTCGGTCGCTCGCACCGTGAGGGCCGAGAGGGAGACGGTGGCGCCTCCGGGGAGGACCATCTCGGCCTGGACACCTTCCGGGAAAAGCAGCGTGGCCCGGCGTGGCCCGTCGTCGTCCTCGACGAGCGAGCCCCGCGCCACCTGCATCTCGGTCGCGCCGGCGGTGATCGGTGTCGCCACGGGATCCGCGGCGATCAGGACCACGGCGTCGAGCTCCTCCCACGCGTGCCAGTCGACCGGCAGGGTGCGGTGGACAGGGAAGTAGCCGTCCTTTTCGAAGACCACCGTCACCGGCCCTCCGCCGTTCACCGCCAGGTCCCAGACCCCGTCAGCCCGGCTGTAGGTCCAGCCGACTTCCGCGGCCCGGTGCACGGAGACCCGCGCCCCCGGGAGAGGTGCGCCTCCGACCCGCAGCACCCGGCCCCGCAATCCAGCGATGCGACGCGGTTCGAGAGCGCCGGGTGCGACTCCGCGCTGGATCGGGTCGGGCCCGTTCCAGAGGAATTCCAAGGCGGCGTCGATCGTGGTCGACACCGTCAGGTCGAGAGGCGGGGCCACGTCCGCCGGATCCGGCGGCAAGTGCGGCAGGGTTGGGTCGCCCTCGCGGGTGGACCAGCGGATCGTGTCCCCGGTTTCGAACCCGTCGTCGAAGATCTCCTGCGGGAAGGCGCCGCTCGCAGAGCCGAGCGCCAGGAGGACTGCGAGAAGCCAATGCGATCGAGAGCAGTTCATCCCGTGCTCCCTCCCGGTGCCATGACCCCCCCGAATCGCTCCGAGGGGCCGAATTGAACCGGTCACCGAGGAGCGCCGAGGTCGGCTTTCGTTTGTGGGCGGCATGCTCGCAGATGTCGACAGAAGAGACAAGGCCCCGGGAGTCCGAATTTCGGGGCGGCCACGCGCGCGGTACGGGCCCGCTCGCGGAAGTCGCGAGCCTTCGGGGCCCTGCATCTCTCGTGGTGCTCGTCGCTCTTGGCGCAAGTGAGCCCCGCTCGAAAGACCGGCCCTGAGGGTGTGGCGGCCGCAACCGAGAGCCGTTCCTCGGGTCAGCTTCCTCTCGCGAGGGTGTAGATCGCGCCGCTGCAGAGGCAGGTCGCAACCCGCGGTGCGGTCACCGGTAGCGGCGTTCACGAGTCGCGCGATGCGATTCCGGTGGGCCTACTCCCACGCCGTGAGGTCCCCGCTCTCGAAGCCGTCGGTGAAGAGCTCCGGCGGCTCGAAGCGGGCGGTGGCGCTCTTGGCGCCGTCGAGGGTGAGGGCGCAGGGGAGGCGCCCCTCGCAGTCCCCCGACCAGCCGATAAAGAGTGAAGGCGGAGTCGAGGAGGCGGTGAGGGTGACGCCGCTCCCCTCGACGTACTCCGCGAGGCAGTCGGGCGGGCAGGCGATGCCGGCCGGGTCGCTCGCGACCGTCCCCGCGCCGGCGCCGGCGAGGGACACCTGCAGCGGGAAGAGGCGCAGGAAGGTCGCCCCCACGGTGCGGTCGGCGCTCATCGTGACCTGACAGGCGCCGGTGCCGGCGCAGTCCCCCGACCAGCTCCCGAACGTCGAGCCGGCGGCCGCGGCGGCCGCGAGGTCGACCGGCGTCCCCTCGACGTAGACCTCCGAGCAGTCGCCCGGGCAGTCGATCCCCGCCGGGGCGCTCGTGACCTCGCCGGTCCCCATCCCCAGCGGCGTGACGGTGAGCAGATAGGTGGTCACCGGCAGGTCGGGGGCCTCGTAGCTGCCGATGTCGCAGACCGGGTCGAGGTCGCCGTCGCCGTCGCGCGGCCGCGGCTCGCCGCGCTGGTCGACGAGGAGCGGCACGTCGGTGCCCGTCCCCGGATCCCAGGCGAAGCAGCCCGCGGCCGCTCCAGCGTCGAGAGCCGGGCTCCCCGCGAGCAGCGCGTGGGTCTCGGTCGGCCCGCCGTTGGCGCCGAGCGCGCCGAGCAGCGCCGCGAGCGGGGAGGCCGCGGTGCCGAAGAGGTCCGGCGCGGCGAAGACGGTGGCACAGCCGTTGTTGACCCCCACCAAGTTGTGCCCCTCGGAGACGAGGAGGCTGCCGCCGCCGGTGCAGTCCTCGCTGGTCGAGCCGGTCGAGACGTTCCCGGCGAGCAGCACGTGGCGGAGCCGCACGCTCCCCGTCCCCTCGCGCGCGATCCCGCCGCCGGCGCCGCTCGCGGTGTTGCCGACGACCGTGACGTTGCGCAGGCGCTGCACGAGGCTCCCGCCGGGGGCGAGCAGGAGGCCGCCGCCGGTGGCAGAGGTGCCGATCGCGGTCGAGCCGATCGCGTTGCCGGAGACGGTCACGTTGGTGAGCGCGAGCTCGCCCGTCGCCGCGAGACCGCCCCCCTTGCCGTCGGCGCCGGTGATGCAGGTCGGAGCGCAGAACTGGGCGCCGTCGCCGCTCGCGTTGTCCGCGAGGGTCGAGGCCTCGAGGACGAGCGGCCCGCTGCTGAAGATCGCCCCGCCCGCGCCGCCGGCCCCGGCCACGCCGCCACCTTCGCCGGCCCGGTTGGCGGCGAAGGTCGAGTCGGCGACCCGCGCCGTCCCCGCGTTGAAGAGGCCGCCGCCGCGCCCGCCGGCGGGGTAGGGGGGCATGGGGTTGCCGCCCCCCTTGCCGGCCCGGCTGTCGCGCACCTCGACGGTGTCGAGCACCAGCGTGGCGCCACTGGCGTTGTAGATCGCCCCGCCGTCGCCGCCTTCGGCGAGCGTCGTCTGGTTCAGCGAGCGCGCCAGGCAGTCGGAGAGGAGCACCCGCCGCAGCACGAGGTCGCCCGCATTGGCGACGCAGCCGCCGTGGCGGTCGCCGTCGGAGGGGGCGCGCCCGCCGGCGATCGCGAGGTCGGAGATCTCCACCTGCCGGTCGGCGGGAATCGACAAGACCCGCCGCGCCTGCGCGCCGGAGACGGTGAGCGACGCCGCTCCCGGCCCGGCGACGACGACGTCGCTCGCCGGCACGAGCGGCCCGACGTTGAGCGTGATCGTGCCGGAGACCGCGAAGTCGATCGTGTCCCCCGCGTTCGCCGCCGCGAGCGCCTCGCGCAGCGAGCAGGCCCCCACCCCGCAGCCGTCGTTCTCGTCGGCGAGCGTGGTGACGGTGACGAGCGCCGGGCTGGCCCGGTGCGGCAGAGACAATCCGGCGGCGAGCGCGCAGAGCGCGACGCGCCCGGCAAGACGAGAAAGGGATCGCATGGCCGCCATCTCTCCCGGTCCCGGGAACGGCAGGGCGAGGGCCGCCCACGGCAGCCCCCCGATCGTCCCGCCCCAGTCCCGTTGTCGCTCCGAGTATGCACGACCTGGGCGGCGGGCGCAGTGGAGCGGGCCACACCTGCCGGTTCCTGTCGTCGCCGGTGGGCCGTTGTCACCCCGGGGTGACTTCCCTCGCCATCCCGGGCGACTCCTCCTGTCATCCCGAGCGACTCTTCCTGTCATCCCGAGCGCAGTCGCGGGATCTCGATGGGCGACTCTCGCCTCGGCGCTGGTCTCCGCCGCTTTCTCCCACCCAGGTCCCTCGGCTTCGCTCGGAACGACGAGAGGCGAGGCGCAGGGGTGCAGCGGTCAGGGCGTCCGGCCGAAAGCTCCCGACCGCCGCGAATTCCGCAGGGGGCCCCCATCAGGACGGCCGTTCCGGGCTCGCCTCGCCCGTGTAGCGCGCCACCAGGATGCTGAGGTCGTCGCCCCGCGGCGTGCCGGCGGTGAAGGCGGCGAGGTCGCTCATGCAGGCGGCGAGCAGGTCGCCCGGCGGCAGCCCGGCCGCGCCCCGCAGCACCTGCTCCAGCCGCTCCTCGCCGTAGACCTCGTCTGCGCCGTCGCGCGCCTCGACGAGGCCGTCGCTGAAGGCGACGAGGGTCTCGCCCGGGGCGAGCGCCAGCCGGTGCGCGGTGAACCGGCCGGAGGCGGCCACGCCCAACGGCAGGCCGGTGGGCGGCAGGGGTTCCAGCCGGTCCCCGCCGAGGACCAGGGGGGGCCAGTGCCCCGCGTTGGCCAGCTCGACCTCGCCGCCGGCGCCGGCCCGGGCGCACACGGCGGTGGCGAGGTAGGGGGCGAGGGTGGTCTGGCGGAAGAGGCGGTTGGCGCGGCCGAGCAGGTCGGCGACCGGCAGCCCGGCGCCGTCCAGGCCGTGGAAGATGGCGCGCAGGTGGGCCATGAGCAGGCCGGCCGACACCCCCTTGCCGGAGACGTCGGCGAGCACCAGCAGGAGCTCGCCGCCGCTTGGTGCCGGCAGGACGTCGAGATAGTCGCCGCTGACCACGCCGGCCGGCTCGAAGAGCGAGTGGACCTCCCAGCGGGCGGCGCGCACCACGCCGGCGGGCAGCAGGCCGCGCTGGATGCGCGCTGCCAGCGCGAGGTCGGCCTCCAGGTTCCGGGCCTCCGCGTCGTCGAGGTGGTCGAGACAGAAGCGCAGCAGGGGATCGGCCAGGAGCCGGTCCGGTTCCACCGGGTCGTGACAGACCTCGCAGAGGCCGTAGCTGCCGTCGTCGAGCCGCGCCAGGGCCTGGTCGACCTCGGCGAGCAGGCGGGAGAGGTGCCCGTGGGCGACGGCGCCGTCGCCGAGGTCGCTGATGCGCCGCCGGCGCTCCAGCAGCTGGTCGCGGAAGTAGCCATCCAGGGCGGTGGCCATTGGCGGTTCCTCCTGAGCGGGAGGATACGGCGCGGGGCGGCGGAAGGTTCTCGCGGAGCCCGGGCGGGAGGCCGGAGCTCAGCGGTGGTCGGGGAAGGTCGTGAACTCGTCCTGGTGCGCGCCCGTGGCGAGGAGGGCGTCGAAGCGGGCGGCGATCCGCTCGACGAGGCCGGCGGCGCTCCCGCCGGAGGCGCCGGCGGACGGCTCGGCGGAGAGCGCCAGCGTCCGGCGCTCGGCGTCGAACCAGAGTGCGAGGCGCCGGCCCTCGACCTCGAAGCGGGCGGCGCCGGAGCTGGCGGGAGCGCCCGGCT
>JAHDVN010000139.1 GCA_023384635.1 Thermoanaerobaculia bacterium | reverse complement strand
GGATACGCGAGGAGGACCTCCGTCGGCCGCGCGGCGAGGTCGGCCACCGGCGCCTCGCCGCCGCCGCAGCCGACGGCGAGGAGGAGAACGAGCGCGAGCAGCGGCGCGCCGCGCCCGCTCATCCGGCGACCTCCCCGGCCAGGCAGCTGGCGGCGCAGTCGGGCCCCTCCCAGACGGTGACTGCGGCGACCGGCGCTCCCGGCAGGCGGGCGCGGAGCGCCTCGAGCAGCCAGGCCGCGAGGTGCTCGGTGGTGGGGCTCACGCGGTCGAACGGGGGGATGCGATTGAGGTCCGCGTGGTCGAGCGGGCGGACGAGGTCGTCGAGCGCCCGCTTGACCGCGACGAAGTCGTACGCCATCCCCTCGGCGTCGAGACCCGCCGTCCGCAGCTCCGCCTCCACCGCCCAGGAGTGGCCGTGAGGCGTCTCGGCGCGGCCGCGGTAGGAGGTCAGGTGGTGGGCCGCCTCGAAGCGGCTCCGCACGCGCAGCACGAACCGGCTCCCCGGCGGCGGGATCACGCCCGCACCTCCATCGCGGCCGGCGCCAGAGCCGGGGCCACGAGCTCCTTGAGCCGCGCCGCGACCATCTCCATCGCCACCCGGTTCTCGCCCCCCTCGGGGACGATCACGTCCGCCCACCGCTTCGACGGCTCCACGAACTCCAGGTGCATCGGCCGCACCGTCGACTCGTACTGGCGCAGCACGTCGCCCACCGACCGCCCGCGCTCGGCCATGTCGCGGCGCAGGCGGCGCACCAGGCGCACGTCGGCGTCGGTGTCGACGAAGATCTTCAGCTCGAGCAGCGACCGGATCGCCGGCTCGGCGAGCAGCAGAATCCCCTCGATCAGCACCACGGGCTGCGGCTCGACGCGGACCGTCTCGCCGGTGCGCCGGTGGTGGACGAAGTCGTAGACCGGCACCTCCACGGCGCGGCCGGCCTTGAGGGCGCGGAGGTGGTCGACCAGGAGCGGCGTGTCGAGGGCGTCGGGGTGATCGAAGTTGTGGGCGAGCAGCTCGGCCGGGCTCGACCAGGCGACGTCGCGGTAGTAGCTGTCCTGGGCGAGGAAGGCGAGCCGCTCCGCTCCCACCGCGTCGAGGATCGCCCGCGCCACGGTGGTCTTGCCCGACCCGGTGCCTCCCGCCACGCCGAGCGCCACGGGCCTCACGGGCGGCTCTCCCAGAGATCCGGTCGCAGCATCGGGCCGATTCTACGTCAGCCCCTGCGGCCCTCCCGCAGGCGGGTGACCAGCGCGGGCAGCTCGGCCATCGCCGCGAGCTCGAAGTCCGGCGCCGGCCCGGCGCTGTCGGGCGAGCGGAGCCAGGCGGTGGCGACGCCGGCCGCGCGGCCGGCGACCACGTCGGCCGAGCGCCGGTCCCCCACCATCAGCGCCTCCTCCGGCGGCACGCCGAGCGCCGCGAGCGCGGCGTGGAGCATCGCCGGCGACGGCTTGCGCGAGCCCGCGTCGTAGCTCCACTGGAGGTGGCGGAAGGCAGGGAGAAAGCCGTGGCGGGCGAGGAGCTCGCGGTAGAGCGGGCTCGGCAGCGGGATGTTCGACACCAGCGCGAGCGGCACGCCGGCGGCCGCGAGGGCGGCCACCGCCTCCCGCGCCCCGGGCACCGGCGTCACCGTCTCGGCGAACGGCGCGAACCAGGCGGCGAGGAGGCGCCGGTCGGAGAAGCGGCGCTTCGCGTGGCGGCGCAGCCGCGCGAGGTGCGGGTGCCAGTCCGCCTCGCGCACCTGCTCGTAGCGGCGCGCGTGTTCGCGCTTCCAGGGATCGAAGAGCAGCTCGTCGAGGTGCTTCTGGGCGAGCGGCGGGCCCCCGGGCCGACGCAGGAGCGCGAGCAGCGCCTCCCGCCCGCGCCAGTCGTGGCGGCCCACCGGAAGGCCTTCGGCGTTGCCGAAGTCGAGCAGCACGCCCCCCATGTCGAGGAGCACGGCGCGGAGCGGACGCGGGGCCGGGGCCATGGCCCATGATAGCCCGCTCAGCGCTGGCAGCCGGGGCAGTCGTAGGTGCCGCGGCCCGCGAGCTCGCGGCGGCGCACCGGCCGGCCGCAGCGCGGGCACGGCTCGCCGGTGCGGCCGTAGACGGAGAGCGCGACCTGGAAGAGGCCTTCGCGGCCGGCGCCGTCGGCGAAGTCGTTGAGGGTCGTGCCGCCGGCGCGGATCGCCTCCTCGAGCACCTCGACGAGCGCCCCCGCCAGCCGCTCCCAGCGCGCGGGAGCGAGGCGGGCGACCGAGCGGTCCGGCCGGATGCCGGCGCGGAAGAGCGCCTCGCAGGCGTAGATGTTGCCGACGCCGGCGATCGCCCGCCCGTCGAGGAGGAAGCTCTTGACCGGCCCGCGGCGCCCCGCGGCCGCCGCGGCCAGCCGGGCCCCGTCGAACTCCGGGGAGAGCGGCTCGACGCCGAGGTGCGCGAGGTGAGGGTCGGAGGCGAGCGCCGCGGTCGGCGCCGCGTAGGCGAGCCCGAAACGGCGCGGGTCGCGCAGGCGCAGCCGCTCCCCGGAGTCGAGGTGAAAGGCGAGGTGCTCGTGTACCTCGCGCGGGCTGCCGCCGGGCACCAGGGTCAGCCGGCCGCTCATCCCCAGGTGGACGACGAGCGTGCGCCCTCCCTCCAGGTCGGCCAGCAGGTACTTCGCGCGGCGGCCGAGGGCGACGAAGCGGCGGCCGGCCAGGGCCGCGAGCGGCCGCCGTGCGAGCGGCTCGCGCAGCGCCGGCGCGAGCCCCTCGACGCGCTCCACCCGGCGCCCCACGAGGCGCGGCTCGAGGCTGCGGCGGAGGACTTCGACCTCGGGGAGCTCGGGCACGGGGCGATCCTAGCCGCACCCGGGGGGCTCTCCCGGCCCGTCTCCGGGCCCGCTCCGGAGGGGCTGCTTGACAAGCGGCCGCGGTTGGCGTAAAAAAAGCGTAAATGAACGCGCAGGGCTCCCTCCCCTTCCCTCCCCTCCCGGCCGCCCCGGCCCTCGCCGCGGGCGGACCCCGCTGCGGCGGCCCGCTCGCCAGCCGCGGCCCGATCTCCTTCCTCGAGCTCGCGGTGGGCGACCTGCTCAACCGGGCCACGAGCCCGCGCCTCCCCTTCGCCTGGACGATCAACCCGTACCGCGGGTGCGAGATGGGCTGCGCCTACTGCTACGCGCGCTACACCCACGGCTTCCTCGACCTGCCGGGCTGGCGGGAGTTCGAGACGCGGATCTTCGTCAAGCGGGGCGCGGCGGCGGCGCTCCGTCGCCAGCTGCGCCGGCGCGTCCTGCAGGGCCAGCCGATCGCCATCGGCACCGTCACCGACCCGTACCAGCCGGCCGAGAGCCGCTTCCGCGTCACGCGCTCGCTGCTCGAGCTCTTCGCCACCGCCTCGGGCCTCCATCTCGCGATCACCACGAAGTCCCCGCTCGTGCTGCGCGACCTCGACCTGCTCGCCGAGCTCGACCGGCGCCACCACGTGGAGGTCAGCTTCAGCTTCACCACCCTCGATCCGCGCCTCGCCCGCTCGCTCGAGCCGCACGCTCCGGCGCCGCGGGCCCGCCTCGCAGCAGTCGAGCGGCTGGCCGCGGCGGGTCTCGCGGTCAACTTCTTCTGCCAGCCGCTCCTGCCCGGGTTCCACGAGGAGGAGAAGGAGCTCCGTCCGCTGTTCGAGGCGGCGCGCGCGAGCGGGGCCCGGGACGTCGTGGCGAGCCCCCTCTTCCTCGCCTCGCCGGCCAAGGAGCGGTTCTTCGCCTGGCTCGCGGAGGAGCGCCCCGATCTGCTGCCGCGCTACCGCCAGCTCTACGGGCGCCGCGCGCGGCTGGCGACCGCGGCCGCCGAGCGGCTGCTCGTGCCGTTCCGCCGCCTCCGGCTGGCGCACGGCTTCCCCCGGCCGATCCCCGGCCGGGCCTGAGCCGGGCTCCTAGCGCGGCGAGAGGACGAGCACGAGGTCGGCGAGGGCGGTGGCCGCGTCGCCCGACTCGCCCTTCAGGCGGCGCTCGGTCTCGAGCACCCGCCAGGGGAGCTGCTCGAGCAGCTCCTCTGGGAGTCGCGCCGCGAGCAGGTAGGCGCGGTGGAGCCGGAAGGGGTGGAGGCCCGCGAGCGGGTTCGGGGCGAGCCCCTCCTCCTCGGCTTGGAGGAGCGGCGCCCAGCGGCTCTTGAAGCGCGGGTAGTCGCGGTCGGCCGGGGGCACGCCGCGCCGCGCCGCCAGACCCGAGAGGGCCGTGAGCTGGCGGCAGAGGCCGGCCAGGAGGGCGAAGAAGGAGAGCCGCGCGGCCTCGGGCTCCTCGGCGCCTGCGAGCAGCCGCTCGAGCCGCTCGAGAGCCTCGCCGGCGCGGCCGGCGCCGATCGCGTCGAGCACCTGCCAGACGTCCTGCTCGCCGCGGTCCTCCACCGACTCCTCGACCGCCCGGCGCCCGATCCGCCCCTCCCCGGCGAGCACCGCGAGCTTCCGGTACTCGGCGGCGAAGCGGGAGGTCGAGTCGTCGTGGGTCGTGGAGTCGCCGCGCCCGCCCGCCCGCAGCGTGCGCCGCGCCAGCTCGGAGAGCGCCGCGCCGTCGATCGCCGTCCCCGTCTCCGCGGCGAGGGTCTCCGCGAGGCGCTCCACGCCGCTCCAGCCGCCGCCGCGCTCGGCCTCGACCCGCCCCGCGTCGAGCAGCGCGCCGCGCTCGGCGAGCGCGCGCACGAGCGGGTGGTCGTCGGCCGCGGCGCTCTCGGCCAGCAGCAGGTGATGCCCTTCGGGGAGCCCCTCTTGCAGCACGAGGGCGAGCTCGGCGAGATCGCTCTCGCCGTGCCCCACCAGCCCCTCGGCCCGCGCCGCGGCGAGGAGCGCGGCGAGCGCCGCCCGCCTCTCGGTGCCGCCGGCGCCGGCCTTCTGCCGCGCCCCGCGCCCACGCCCGCGGCCCGGGCTCCAGGCGGCCTCCGGCAGCGCCTCGATCACGCCCTCCGGCGGCCCTGCGAACGGGTCGAGGCCGAAGAGGCGGAGCGCCTGGAGCAGGCGCAGCGCCGCCGAGCGCTCGCGGGGAGCGAGCGCCTCGCCCGCCGCGACACTGCCGGCCGCCTCGGCGGCCTCGGCGAGGAGCTCCGCAGCGCTGCCACGGTCGGCGAGCACGGCCGACTCGACGGCCAGCGTCACCTTCGCCGAGGAGAAGAGAGAGAACGTGCGCAGGTCGGCGAGGATTGCGCCCAGCCCGTCGGGCCGCCGCGCGATCTCGGGCTCGCAGCCGCCGCGCGCGGCGAGTCCCCTCGCGAGCTGCTCGGCGAGCGGCTCGGCCAGCACGCGGTCCCCACGCACCAGGTAGATCGCCTGCGGCGGCGCGGCGAGCAGGGTTTCGAGGTCTCTGGCGCGGCTCATGGCGGAGGGCCGGCGGCGCCGCGGGAGGAGAGAGCCGGGGGCCGCGGCTCAGGCGTCCGCGAGGAGCCCCTTCTCGAGCAGCTCCTGACACTCCACGCAGAGGTTCGCCCACGGCAGCGCCTCGAGACGCACCACCGGGATCTCCCGGCTGCAGTGCCCGCAGCGGCCGAAGCTCCCCTTCTCGATCCGCCCCAGGGCGGCGTCGATCTGCAGCACGCGCGTCCGCTCGGCGTCGGAGATGGAGAACGAGAGCTCGCGCGTGTAGGAGTTGTTGGCGCGGTCGACGATGTCCTCGGTCGGCCCGTCGCTCGCCTCCTGACCGAGCCGCAGGTCGTTGCGGTACATCGCCAGCAGCTCCTCGCGCTTCTGCAGCAGGAGCCCGCGGAACGACTCCTGGTCGATCGGCGGCGCGGTCTGGACGCGGCCTCCGTGCGGCCCGGCCGGCTTGCGGGGACCCGGCTTACCGGCGCCTCCGGAGGCCTTGCGCTGCACCGCGGCGCCGCGCGGCGAGGCGGGCGCAGCCGGGGCTTCGACCTTCGCCGTCCGCTGCGGCAGCGGCGCCTTCGCCGGCCGCGCGCTCGCGGCGGCCTTCGCGGCCTTCGGGCCCTTGGCGGGGGCCGCCTGGGTCACCCTGGAGACCTTGGCGGGCTTCGCGCTCCTGGCGCTCTCCGGCTTCGCCGCTCTGATCGGCCGCGCGGTCTTCGCGGGCTTCGCGCTCCGCACCGCCTTCGCGGCCTTCGGCGCCGCCGCGCGCTTCGCGGGAGCGGCCTTCGGCGCGGGCTTCTTCGCGACCTTCGGCGCGGTCTTGGGCGCGGTCTTCTTCACGGCCTTCGGCGCGGTCTTCTTCGCGCTCTTGCCGGCCTTCGCGGCGGAGGGCCGGGCAGCGGCCCGGGGGCTCTTCGCGCTCTTCTTCGCAGGTGTCTTGGCGGCCATGGCGTCAGCTCCCGTCGTCCGGAGTCTGGCGATGATAGCCGATCCCCGAATCGATCGAAAGCGCCCGGTAGAGCTGCTCGTAGAGCACCAGGCGGGCGAGCTGGTGGGCGAGCGTCATCGGCCCGAACGAGAGCCGCTCCCGCGCGCCCGAGAGCAGGTCGGGGGCGAGCCCGAGGTCCGAGCCGAGCAGGAAGACCACCGGGTGCGGCCAGCTCTCGCGCCAGCGCCGGACGCGCCCGGCGAGCGCGCGCGAGCTCACCGCCTCGCCGCGGCGGTCGAGCGCCACCGTCCACGCCCCCGCCGGCACCGCGGCCGCGAGCGCCTCGCCCTCGAGCCGCAGCCGGTCCGGCGAGGCCGCGGCGCCGCGCGCCCGCACGACCTGCTCGCGCACCGGGACCCAGCGCGCGATACGGCGCCGGTAGTCGGCGGCGAGCTCCTCCCAGCGGTCGGGCCGGTGCCGCCCGGCCCAGGCCACGACGAGCTCGAACGCCACTACTCGGGCCGCTCCGCCCGCCCGCCGGCGGCGCCGACGAGGAAGCGGTGCCACTCCTCGAGAAAGGCGAGGGAGCGCAGGCTCGTCATCCGGTCGAGGAAGAGCACGCCGTCGAGATGGTCGTTCTCGTGCTGCGCGATCCGCGCCTCGAAGCCCTCGACGCGGCGCTCGTACGGCTCCCCGTGGCGGTCGAGAGCGCGCAGCCGCACCGCGGGATGCCGCGGGACGAGGCCGCGCAGATCGGGGATCGAGAGGCAGCCCTCCCAGTCCTCCACCGGGTCGCCGGGCTCGGGCTCGAGGACCGGGTTCACGGCCACGCGCAGCGGGATCGCATCGCTCCCCGTGCCGGCTGCCTCGTAGACGAAGAGCCGCCAGCCGATCCCCACCTGCGGCGCTGCCAGCCCCACCCCGTCGGCTTCGCGCATCGTCTCGATCATGTCGTCGACCAGGCGCGCGAACGCGGGGCTCCGCATCGCCGAGGCGGGCACCGGCTCGGCGGGCGCCCGCAGCACCGGGTGCCCCATGCGCACGATCTCTCGCAGTGCCATCGCTTCCGACCTCCCTGGCGGATTGTAGTGCCGCCGGCGCGGACCGGCGCGACGGCGCTGCGGCCCCGCGCCCGTGGTATCTTCGGCCCGCTGTGGCCCGCACCCTCGAAGAGGAGAAGCGCCGCGACAAGCGGCTCCGCCTCGCCCGCGGCCTCGCCCTCGCCGGCACCGTGGTCGGGGTCCCCCTGGTCCTCAACGCGCTCGTGGCGCGCTCGGCGCGCCGCCTGCCGGCGAGCCGCTGGGGGCGGTTGCTCGGCTGGTCCACGCCCCTCGGCGCGCTCGCCTACCGGCGGCTCGGCGAGGGCTCGCCGGTGGTCCTCGTCCACGCCTTCGGCCCCGGCTACGAAGGCGGACAGTGGCGCGGCGTCGCCGAGGCGCTCGCCGGCGCGCACACCGTCTTCGTCCCCGATCTGCTCGGCTGGGGCGCGTCGTCGAAGCCCGCCGCGGGCCAGCGGGCGGAGACCCACCTCGCCCTGCTCGACGCCTTCCTGCGCGAGGTGGTGCGCGAGCCCGCCGTGCTCGTCGCCGCGGGGCTGCCGGCCGCCTACGCCATCGAGGTGACGGCGAACGCCCCCGAGCTCGTGCGGGCGCTCGCCCTGGTCGCCCCGCTCGGGCTCCTCGAGCCGCCGCGCGAGGGGCTCGCCGGCGACCACCTCGTCCACGCCCTGCTGCGCCTGCCCGTCTTCGGCACCTCGGCGCTGAACGTCTACGCGAGCCGCAGCGCCATCGAGCACCACCTCACGCACGACGTCTTCGCCGACCCCCAGCTCGTCACCCCCGACCTGATCGACGAGCACTACCGCGCGAGCCACCAGCCGGGAGCGCAGCGGGCGCTCGCCGCCTACCTCTCCGGACGGCTCCACCACTCGGCCGCGGCCACGACCGCGCGGCTCGCGCCGCCGGTCTGGATCGGCTGGGGTCGCGAGTCGGTGACACCCCCGGTCGAAGACGCCGACATCTGGCTGCACGCGCTGCCGGAGGCGGCACTCGAGATCTTCGAGGGCGCCGGCAGCCTCCCTCACCTCGAGAGCCCGGCGGCGGTGACCGAGGCGCTCGAAGACTTCCTCGCCGGGCTGACCCGGTAGTCCGCGCCCGCCCCGGCTCGACGGTCAGGTCGAAGGCTAGCTCGCCAGCGGCGCGAGGCGCGCCAGCTCCGCCTCGTCGGCGGGCTGGAAGAGCGCGGCGCCGACCGTCCCCGGACCGGCGTGGGTCCCCACCACCGGACCGATCTCGGCGACCAGCAGCTCGCGCACGTCGAGCGCGCTCTCGAGGAGCGCCCGCAGGCGGTCGGCCCACATCGGGGCGTTCGCGTGGGCCACCGCCGCGATCACCGGCCGCGCGCGGTCGACCCGCTGCTCGAAGAGCTCGAGCATCCGGGGATGGGCGCGCCGCCCGCCCCGCACCCGCTCGACCGCGGCCACCTCCCCGTCCACCACACCGAGGATCGGCTTGATGCCGAGGAGGCCTCCGACGAGCGCGCGCGCCCGGCCGATGCGGCCGCCGCGGGCGAGGTACTCCAGCGTGTCGACCACGAAGAGCACGTGGATCCGCTCGCGCATCGAGCCCACGCGCTCGACGATCTCCCCGACGCCGGCCCCGCGGGCGGCCAGGCGCGCGGCGAACAGCGCCTGGAGGCCGAGCCCGACGCTGACCGAGCGGCTGTCGCACGCCGCGAGGTGCGGCCGGCTGCCGTCGCCGCGCGCCACCGCGAGC
>JAHDVN010000138.1 GCA_023384635.1 Thermoanaerobaculia bacterium | reverse complement strand
CCGTGGTCTGCGGTTCGATCTACCTGCTCGGCGACATCCGGCGCCGGCTGCGGCGCCGGATCGGCCTGCCGCCGCCGCCCTGAGGCGCGGCCCCGGCCGCTCCTCAGGGTCCGCGGCGCGCCATCCGGCGGGCGATGAGGAGGGCCATCTCCAGCGCCTGCTCGTAGTTCAGGCGCGGGTCGACCTGCGACCGGTAGGAGCGGCCGAGGTCGGCGTCCGAGAGGCCGCGCGCGCCGCCCACGCACTCGGTCACGTCCTCGCCGGTGAGCTCGAAGTGGACCCCGCCGAGCCGGCTCCCGAGCTGCTCGTGGAGCTCGAAGGCCTGCTCGAGCTCGCCCAGGATCCGCTCGAACCGCCGCGTCCGGACGCCCGACGGCGTGGTCTCCGTGTTGCCGTGCATCGGATCGCAGCACCAGAGCGGCCGGCGCTGCCGGCGGTGCATCTCCTCGAGGAGCGGCGGCAGGCGGCGCGCGATCTCGTCCATGCCGAAGCGGTGGATGAGGGTCAGCCGCCCCGGCTCGCGCTCCGGGTCGAGCCGCTCGGCGAGCTCGCCCAGCCACTCCGGGGTCATCCCGGGGCCGAGCTTGACCGCCACCGGATTGGAGACGCCGCGGAAGAACTCGACGTGCGCCGAGCCGGGGTCGGAGGTGCGCATGCCGATCCAGGGGAAGTGGGTGGTGAGGTCGTACCAGCCCTCCCGGTGCGGCACCTGCCTCGTCTGCGCCTGCTCCCAGAGCAGGTGGAGCCCCTCGTGGCTGGTGAAGAAGTCGACCCGCCCGAGCTCGCCGATCTGCTGTCCGGCCAACGTCTCCATGAACCGGAGGGAGTCGGCGATCGCCTCGACCATCCGCTGGTACTCCTCGGCGTGCGGCGAGTGGCGGACGAACTCGAGGTCCCAGTACTCCGGGTGATGGAGGTCGGCGAAGCCGCCGTCGATGAGGGCACGCACGAAGTTGAGGGTGAGCGCCGCGCGCTCGTAGCCGCGCAGGAGCAGCTGCGGATCGGCCCGCCGCTCGGCCTCCGAGAACCCGCGGCGGTTGACGATGTCGCCGCGATAGGCGGGGAGGACCTGTCCGTCCCGCTCCTCGGTCGGGTGCGTCCGCGGCTTCGCGTACTGCCCCGCGAAGCGTCCGACCCGGATCACGCGGCGCTTGCTCCCGTGCACCAGCACGAGGCTCATCTGCAGCAGGATCTTGAGCTTGGCGGCGATCGCGGCGGAGTTGCAGTCGCCGAAGCTCTCGGCGCAATCGCCCCCCTGGAGCAGGAAGCGCTCGCCCGCGGCGGCCTCCGCGAGCTGGCCCTTGAGCAACTCGATCTCCCAGGAGGTGACGAGCGGCGGCAGTGCCGTGAGCTCCGCCACCGCGGCGGCGAGCACCGCGGGATCGTCGTACACCGGCTGCTGCGCGGCCGGCCGCCGCCGCCACGAGTCGGGGGCCCAGTCCGCGGCGAGCCGCCCCCCGCGGCGCGCGCCGCGGTGCGAAAACGGGCTCAAGAGAGCGGGTCGTAGAGGGGGAAGCGCGCCGTTAGCTCGCGCACCCGGCCGCGCACCGCCGCGAGCGCCCCGGCGTCCTCGGGCGCCGCGAGCGCCTGGACGATGAGGTCGCCCACCTCGTCCATCGCCGCCTCGTCCATCCCCCGCGTCGTGAGTGCCGGCGTGCCCAGACGGATGCCGGAGGCCACCAGCGGCGGGTTGGCGTCGAACGGGATCGTGTTCTTGTTGGCGGTGATCCCGGCTTGGTCGAGGGCCTTCTCCGCGACCTTGCCGGTGAGCCCCCGGGCCGCCACGTCGACGAGGAAGACGTGGTTGTCGGTGCCCCCGGAGACGATGCGGAAGCCGTGCCCCGCCAACCGCGCGGCGAGCCGTCGCGCGTTGACCACCACCCGGCCCTGGTAGGCGCGGAACTCGTCGGAGAGCGCTTCCTTGAGCGCCACCGCCTTGGCGGCGATGACGTGCATGAGCGGCCCGCCCTGGACGCCCGGGAAGACCGCCCGGTCGATCTCCTTGGCGTGCCGCTCCGGGCAGAGGATGAGCCCGCCGCGCGGCCCCCGCAGGGTCTTGTGGGTGGTGGTGGTGACGATGTCGCAGTGGGGGATCGGCGAGGGGTGGAGGCCGGCTGCCACCAGGCCCGCGATGTGGGCGATGTCGGCCATGAGCAGCGCCCCGACCTCGTCGGCCACGGCGCGGAAGGCGGCGAAGTCGATCACCCGGCTGTAGGCCGAGGCGCCGCAGACGATGAGCTTCGGCCGGTGCTCGCGGGCGAGGCGGGCGACCTCGTCGTAGTCGATGCGCTCGCTCTCCCGGTCGACGCCGTAGGCCACGACGCCGAAGTCGCGCCCCGAGTAGGAGAGCCGGTGGCCGTGGGTGAGGTGGCCGCCGCACGAGAGGTCCATCCCCATCAGCTTGTCGCCGGGGCGCAGGAAGGCGAAGTAGACCGCCATGTTCGCGCTCGTTCCGGAGTGGGGCTGGACGTTCGCGTGCTCGGCGCCGAAGAGCTGCTTGGCGCGCTCGATGGCGAGCCGTTCCGCTTCGTCGACGTGCTCGCAGCCGCCGTAATAGCGGCGGCCCGGATAGCCCTCGGCGTACTTGTTCGTGAGCACGCTGCCGGCGGCCTCCATCACGGCGCGGCTCACGAAGTTCTCCGAGGCGATCAGCTCCAGTCCGTCGTTCTGCCGCCCGCGCTCGCGGCCGACCGCGGCCGCGACCTCCGGGTCGGCCGCCTCGAGGGTGAGGTAGCTCGGCATCTTCAATCTCTCCCGGCCGGCCGGTCGAGGGCGCCGATCTTCGCGACCCGCCGCTCGTGCCGGCCACCTTCGTAGGGGGTGTCGAGGAACGCCTCGACGAGCGCTTCGGCCAGACCCGCTCCGACCACGCGGGCGCCGAGGGTGAGCACGTTGGCGTCGTTGTGGGCGCGCGCCAGCCGCGCCACGAAGAGCTCGTGGCAGTTGGCGGCGCGCACGCCCGCCACCTTGTTGGCGGCGATCGCCATGCCGACGCCGGTGCCGCAGACGAGCACGCCCCGCTCGGCCTCCCCCCGGCCCACCAGCGCCGCCACGGCGGCCGCCTGGTCGGGGTAGTCGGCCGGGCGCGGTGCGTCGACCCCGCAGTCGAGCACCTCCACGCCGCGCTCCTCGAGCACGGCGCGCAGGCGCACCTTCAGCTCGAAGCCCGCGTGGTCGGCGCCGAGCGCGACGCGCATCGCCGCCGCGACCTCAGCCCTCGGCGGGGGGCTCGGCCGGCGCCTCGGCCGCGCTCTTCGCCGCCCGCTTGGCGGGCGCCTTCTTCTCGGCGCCCGCCTCTGCCTCGGCCTTCTTGGCCGGCTTGCGCGCCGCCGGCTTCTTCTCCGCGGCCGCCTTGCCGGCGCCGCTCTGGCTCCGTGCGGCCACCGCCCGTTCCTTCAACCGCTCCTCGCGCCGCTTGCGCCGACGCCGCAGCGCCCGATCCCGTTCACGCATCGTCCTGTCTCCTTGCCGGCCTCGCTCTCGGCCGGGCCCTCCACTCTATCCTCCGGCCGCCCGACCCGCTAGAGCGGCAGGTTGCCGTGCCTCTTGGCCGGCATCGCGGCCCGCTTGCTCCGCAGCTGGCGCAGGGCGCGGACGATCTGTCCCCGCGTCGTGCGCGGCGCGATCACTGCGTCGACGAACCCCCGCTCGGCGGCGATGTACGGGTTCGAGAACTTCTCCCGGTACTCGGCGACCTTGCGCGCCCGCAGCTCCGCCGCCCCCGCGCCGGCCGCGTCGAGCTCCCGCTTGTAGAGGATGTTCACCGCTCCCTCCGGCCCCATCACCGCGATCTCGGCGGTCGGGTAGGCGAGGTTCACGTCGGTGCGGATGTGCTTCGAGGCCATCACGCAGTAGGCGCCGCCGTACGCCTTGCGCGTGATCACCGTGATCTTGGGCACCGTGGCCTCGGCGAAGGCGTAGAGCAGCTTGGCCCCGTGCTTGATGATGCCTCCGAACTCCTGCTGCGTGCCGGGCAGGAAGCCGGGGACGTCCTCGAAGACCACGAGCGGGATGTTGAAGGCGTCGCAGAAGCGCACGAAGCGCGCCCCTTTCAGCGAGGCGTCGATGTCGAGCACCCCGGCGAGGTAGGCGGGCTGGTTGGCGACGATACCCACCGGACGGCCGCCGAAGCGCGCGAAACCGACCACGAGGTTGCGGGCGTAGGCGGCGTGGACCTCGAGGAACTTGCCGTCGTCGACCACGCCGCCGATCAGCTTCTTGATGTCGTACGGGCGGTTCGGGTCGGCCGGCACGACCTCGTCGAGCCAGGCCTCCTCGCGGCCCGGGTCGTCGCTTCCGGGGCCGCGGGGCGGATCCTCCAGGTTGTTGCTCGGCAGGTAGGAGAGGAGCTCCCGGATCCCGGCGAGACAGGCGGCATCGTTGCCCACCGTGAAGTGGCAGACCCCGCTCTTGCTGGCGTGGGTGGCGGCACCGCCGAGCTCCTCCTTCGTGACCTCCTCGTGGGTGACGGTGCGGATCACGTCCGGGCCGGTGACGAACATGTAGCTCGTCCCTTCGACCATGAAGACGAAGTCGGTGATGGCCGGCGAGTAGACCGCGCCCCCCGCGCAAGGGCCCATGATGGCGCTGATCTGGGGCACCACCCCGGAAGTGAGCGTGTTGCGCAGGAAGATGTCGGCGTACCCCGCGAGCGACATCACCCCCTCCTGGATGCGGGCCCCCCCGGAGTCGTTCAGGCCGACGATGGGGGCCCCGTTCTCCACCGCCAGGTCCATGACCTTGCAGATCTTCCGGGCGTTGGTCTCCGAGAGCGAACCGCCGAAGACGGTGAAGTCCTGGGCGAAGAGGTAGACCAGGCGCCCCTCGATGGTGCCGTAGCCGCACACGACGCCGTCGCCCGGGATCCGCTGTTTCTCCATCCCGAAGTCCTGGCAGCGGTGGGTGACGAGGGCGTCGATCTCGACGAAGGAGCCGGGGTCGAGGAGCAACTCGACGCGCTCGCGCGCCGTCAGCTTCCCCGCCTCGTGCTGCCGCCGCACGCGCTCCTCCCCGCCGCCGGCGGCGGCGCGGTCGAGGCGCTCTCGGAGGTCGGTCAGGCCCGGAATCTCGCTCATGGCACGCTCCTCTGGAGGCGCTATGTTCGACGGGGGACCCCCCCGAGCGCAAGGGCCGGCCGCGGCGGGCTTCCGCCGGGCGGCAGGGCCCTGATATGCTTCTCGTCTTGGCGGCGGCGGGCGCCGCCTCCCGCTCCACCCAGCACCCCTCCCGGCGGGCTCTCCCGCCGCCGGGGCGGTTTCGGATCCCAGCGATGCCCCTCCGTTCGGCCCTGCGCAGCCCGTGGATGCGCCTCGCGAACGCCGGATTCGAGTTGGCAGCGGCCATCGGCGGATTCGCGCTGCTCGGATGGTGGGTGGACCGGCAGCGGGGCTCGCAGCCCTGGGGGGTGCTGATCGGCGCCCTGCTGGGCCTAGTGGGTGGGCTCTACAACCTGATCAAGGCTTCGCTCCGCGCCGCAGAAGAGGCCGAGCGAGAGGACGATCGACACCGCGAATGACGGCCGCACGGATCCTGACCCCCCGGCGCTACGCCCGGCTCCTGGCGCTCCTCGCCGGAACCGGCCTGCTGCTCGCCGCCCTCGGCTACCTGCCGACGGCGCGGCTGGCCGGCCCGGCGGGCCTGGTCGCCATGGCGGCGGGCATCGGGGTGAGCCTGGTGGCGACCGCCGTGGGCGCCCTGCCGCTGCTCGCCCCGGCCCGGGGCGGGACGGGGGCCTCGGCACTGCTCGCGGCGATGGTCCTGCGCTTCGCGGTGGCGGCGGTCCTCGCCCTGGTCCTGGCGCTCTCCGGCCTGCTCCCGCGCACCCCCGTCCTGCTCTGGATTGGCCTAAGCTATCTCGCCATGCTCGCCGCCGACGCGGCGTACACCGCCCGGCTGGCGGCCACCCCCGCCGCCGGGCACCCGGGAGGTTGAGCCCTTGGCAGCCGGCAACCCGCTCTCGCACGTCGTCCAGCACCCGATCAAGCAGGTTCCGGTGGAGCCCGGGCTGCTCACCCCCGAGGGCCGGCTCACCCTGCTCTCCGACCAGATCGTGATGATGATCCTGGCCGGCCTGCTGCTGGCGATCTTCGTGCCCCGCTGGGTGGCCCGCCGCCGCGGCCGCGACCCGATCGGCGCGCTGGTCCCGGCCGGGCCCGCGAACTTCCTCGAGGCGATCTGCCAGTACCTGCGCAAAGAGGTCGCCGAGCCCGCTCTCGGTCCCCACACGGACCGCTTCGTGAAGTACATCTGGAGCGTCTTCTTCTTCGTCCTGACCGTGAACCTCCTCGGCCTGCTGCCGGTGGCGGCGGTCAGCGGGCTCTTCGGCGACCTCCACCTCGGCGGCACCGCCACCGGGAACATCTGGGTGACCGCCACGCTGGCCCTCATCACGATGGGGATGATGGTCGTCAACGGCCTGCGCCTCGGCGGCCGCCACTACCTGGCCCACTTCTGCCCCGGCCCGCTCTGGCTGGCGCCGCTGCTGGTACCGGTGGAGATCATCGGCCTCGGCGCCAAGATCTTCGCCCTCGCCGTCCGACTCTTCGCCAACATGATGGCGGGCCACATCCTGCTCGCGGTGCTGGTCGGCTTCATCCTCTCGGCCGGCACCGCCCTGGGCGCCGGCGGCGGACTGGCGGTGGCGGTGCCGGTGGTGCTGGGGAGCGTGGCGATCACCCTGCTCGAGATCTTCGTCGCCTTCCTGCAGGCGTTCATCTTCACCTTCCTCTCCGCGCTCTTCCTCGGCATGTCGGTGGTCTTCCACCACGACGAGGGGCACCACGGGGAGGTCAGCGCCGAGGCGGCGCACTAGGGCTTTTCGATCATCTCGCCATGCCCGGACTTGCGCGGGTCACTCGGGCCGCGAGGCGTGACTGCGATGGCGAGCGAAACCACGGCGGCCGGACCCGCCCGGACGCAGAGAGAAGTACCGGATCGCAAGGAGATGCCATGAACCGCAAGACCGTGTCCAAGCTGGCGCTGACGATGATCCTCTTCGGCGGCCTCCTGCTCATCGCCCCCGCCGCCTTCGCCGCCGAGGCCGGCGACCACGGCACCTTCCTCAGCACCGACGGCGCCCGCAAGCTCGGCGGCGCTATCGGCGCCGCGCTCGTGGTGATGGGCGGCGCCGGCGGCATCGCCCGCATCGGTGGCAGCGCCGTCGAGGCGATGGCCCGCCAGCCCGAGGCGGCCGGCCAGATCAACACCGCGATGATCATCACCGCCGCGATGATCGAGGGCGCCACCCTCTTCGCCGTCGTCGTCGGACTCCTGGCGGTCCTCTGAACGGTTCGTCCGGCCGCCCCTCCCCGGCACGGGGAGGGGTGCGCCCTACTCGCGAGGAGCGAGCCATGAGATCGCACCTGCTCTCGATCGCCGCCTCCGCCCTCCTGCTCGCCGCCCCCCTGGCCGCGGCCGAAGGAGGCGGGGCGAGCCCCTTCTCGGGCGACGTCGGCAACGCCATCTGGACGCTCGTCATCTTCCTGCTCGTCGTCCTGTTCCTCGGCAAGTTCGCCTGGGGCCCGCTGCTCAAGGGGCTGCAGTCGCGCGAGGAGTTCATCCGCTCCTCGCTCGAGACGGCCAAGCGGGATCGCGAAGCCGCCGAGGCGCGGCTGCAGGAGTACGAGGCGAAGCTCGCGGCGGCGCGCACCGAGGCGGCGGGGATCGTCGAGGAGGCCCGGCGCGCCGGCGAGACGCTCCGCCGCCGGCTGCAGGACGAGGCCCAGGCCGAGTCCCGCCAGACGGTCGAGCGCGCCCGGCGCGACATCTCGCTGGCCACCGAGACCGCCAAGCGCGAGCTCCACGACTACGCCGGCGAGCTCGCGGTCGCGATCGCCGAGCGGGTGCTCGGACGCGAGATCGACCGCGCCGACCACGAGCGGCTCGTCGCCGAGTCGATCGAAGAGATCTCCCGGAGCGGCAACTGAGATGCCCGGCGACGACCGCCAGGACGCCATCGCCAGGGTCTACGCCGAGGCGCTCTTCCGTCTCTCGGAGGCCCGCGGCGAGTCCGAGCAGCTGCTCGGGGAGCTGGCAGAGCTCGTGCGGTTCAGCCGCGAGCACCCCGGGATCGCCGAGCCGCTGCTCTCGCCGCTGGCCGATCCGGCGAAGAGGCGCGCCTCCATCGACCGCATCTTCCGGGGGCGGGCGAGCGATCTCTTCGTCGACACCCTGCAGGTCCTCAACGCGCGCGGACGGCTCGCGCTCTTCGCGGCGGTGGCCGAGGCCTTCCGCAAGCTCTTCCAGCGCTCGCGCCAGGTGCTCGACGTGCACGTCGAGACCGCCGTCCCCCTGAGCGCGGAGCAGCGGGCGGCTCTCGCCGAGCTCACCCTCGCGCTCACCGGCAGCCGCGCCAACCTCCTCGAATCGGTCGAGCCCCGGCTGCTCGGCGGCCTCGTCGTGCGCGCGCGCGACCGCAAGTTCGACACCAGCCTGCGGAGCAAGCTCGACCGCCTCCGCGGCCTGCTCTCCCAACGCGCGTCCCAAGAGATCATCCTGGCCCGCGGCCAGGCATCCTGAGGTGAAGGCATGAGATTCAGAGTCGACGAGATCAGCTCGGTCATCGCGCAGGAGATCGCCACCTTCCGCTCCGAGCTCGACCTGCGGGAGGTGGGCAAGGTGCTCGAGGTCGGCGATGGCATCGCCCGCGTCTACGGCCTCTCGAACGCGATGTCCGGCGAGCGGCTGGAGTTCGCCAACGGCGCCTCGGGCCAGGTCTTCAATCTCGAGGAGAGCTCGGTGGGCGTCGTCATCCTCGGCGACTACCTCGAGATCAAGGAAGGGGACGAGGTGCGGCGCACCGGCGAGCTGCTCTCGGTGCCGTGCGGCGAGGCCCTGATCGGCCGCGTGGTCGACCCCCTCGGCCGGCCGCTCGACGGCCGCGGCGTGATCGAGACCCCCCACCGCTGGCCGCTCGAGTGGAAGGCCCCGGGGATCGCCCAGCGCCAGCCGGTCAACGAGCCGCTCCAGACCGGCATCAAGGCGATCGACTCGATGATCCCGATCGGCCGCGGCCAGCGCGAGCTGATCATCG
>JAHDVN010000137.1 GCA_023384635.1 Thermoanaerobaculia bacterium | reverse complement strand
CCGCCAGGAGGAGCGCGAGATCCAGCTCCTCGGCGCCCGCGCCTGGTACGCCGAGCGCGCGGCGCGGGCGCGGCGATGAGACCGGGGAGAGCGTCCCCGTCGCCCCTCCGGCCCCTCCTCGCGGTGGCGACAGGTGTGCTGGCTGTCGCGATCGCGGGGTGCGCCATGCACCGAACGGCGGGCACCGGCGACGTGGCGTTCCGTCTGGCCTGGCGGGGAGCTTCGGATCTCGATCTCTTCGTGCGCGGCCCGGAGGGTCCGTGCATCTTCTTCTTCCACCGTGCGTCGCTCTCCGGCGGACGGCTCGACATCGACTGCAACGCCGCCGCGGACCGCCTCTGCGACTCCCCGGTGGAGAACGTCTTCTGGCCTCGAGGGACAGCCCCGGACGGCGAGTACCTCTTCTGGGTCCACGCCCACTCGCTCCTTCCCGAAGAGGCGCCCGTGCGCCTCCAGCTCCAGGTCCTGCGGGGGACCGAGGCGCACTGGATCCACCGCGCGACGGCGAGCGCCCACGACCAGGTCGAGGGCCCTTTCCGCCTGGTCCTGCGCGACGGGTGGCTCCTCGGGCGCATTCACCGTCTGCCCGGGCCACCTCCACCCTGCTTTCCCGAGGCGCCTCCTCCGGACCTGCGGCGCTGAACCAGCTCTCTCCCGCCGGCGGCGCGGCCGGGGCACCGGTTCGGTCGCGGCAGCGGCCGGGCGCGCGATCGCCGCGCCCTTGCCCCGAGGCGTGCGAGTGCGAGATCGTCGGGCCGAGACCCGGAGAGACCCTCATGCCTGGAATCACTCGCATCGCCCGCATGGCGGTTGCCCTCGCGCTCGCCATCCCCTTCGCCCCCACGGCGGCAGAGCCCCTCGCCGAGCCACCCGGGAATGCGGCATCCCCAGCGCGAGGCGGGGACTCGGGCGAATGGCGCGAGCGGCCCGACTGGGCGGCGCTCTTCGCGCCGGTCGGCGGGCGGGGGACGATCGCCGTGCTCGACGGGAGGAGCAGCGAGCGCTGGGTCTTCGGCGCCGCGCGGGCGGGGGAGCGGCGGCTGCCGGCCTCGACGTTCAAGATCCCGCACCTGCTCTTCGTCCTCGACGCCGGCCTCGCGCGCGACGAGTTCCAGGTCTTTCCCTGGGACGGCACGCGCCACCCGATCGCGGCCTGGAACCGCGACCAGGACCTGCGCGCCTCGCTGCGCCACTCGACGGTCTGGCTCTACCAGCGCTTCGCGCGCGAGCTCGGGTCCGCGCGCGAGCGCGCCTACCTCGAGCGGATCGGCTACGGCAACGCCGACGTCGCGGGCGGTGTGGACCGCTTCTGGCTCGACGGCGGCCTCGCGATCTCGCCGCTCGAGCAGGTCGCTTTCCTCCGCCGCCTCTACCGCAACGAGCTGCCGTTCGCGGTGGAGCACCAGCGGCTGGTCAAGGACCTGATGATCGTGGAGGCCGGCCGCGACTGGATCCTGCGCGCCAAGACCGGCTGGGCGGCGCGCCTCGACCCGCAGCACGGCTGGTGGGTCGGCTGGGTCGAGCGCCCGGAGGGGGCGGTCTTCTTCGCGCTCAACATCGACCTGCCCCGCGGCGGCGAGGACATCGGCCAGCGCGAGGCGATCGCCCGTGCCGTGCTGCGCTCGCTGGGCGCCCTGCCGAAGGAGCAGGCCACCCCGTGAAGGCGATCGATCTCGCGGCGAAGCTCGCCACCTTCACCGAGCTCTGGCAGCCGCGGGTGGTCGGGGCGTTCAACGGCCACGACATCCTGGTGGCGAAGGTGCAGGGGGAGTTCGTCTGGCACCGCCACGAGGAGACCGACGACCTCTTCCTCGTGCTCGCCGGCCGGATCACGATCCGCCTGCGCGACGGCGACATCTCGGTCGGCCCCGGCGAGCTCTTCGTGGTGCCGCGCGGCGTCGAGCACTGCCCCGTCGCGGTAGAAGAGGCCCATCTCCTCCTCCTCGAGCGCCGCGGCACCCCCAACACCGGCGACCCGGCGACGGCCGCGCCGCGCCGGGAGATCTGAAGGCGCCTGGAGAGAACGGCGTGCTTCCCTCTCTCGCCGACCTCGGGTGGGACGCCGGATGGGAGTCCGACGCGCCACCGCCCGGCAGCCGTCTCGCGGCCGCGCGGGTCGCGGCGGTCGACCGCGAGCTGCTGCTCCTCGCGGGAGAAGAGGGCTTCTCGCGCGCCCGTCTCTCCGGGCGTTTGCGGCGCGAGGCCGCGGGGCCCGAGCAGCGGCCGTGCGTGGGCGACTGCGTCTGGGTCGCGCGGGCCCACCGGGGCGCCGCCGGCCGTGTCGAGCGCCTCCTGCCGCGACGGACGCTGCTCGCGCGCCGCGCCGCCGGCAGCGCGGGGACGACCCAGCCGATCGCCGCCAACGTCGACACCGTGGTGGTCGTTCAGTCCTGCCACTTCGACTTCAACCTCCGGCGCCTCGAGCGCTACCTGGTGATGGCGCGCGAGTCGGGGGCGACGCCGCTCGTGCTCCTCACCAAGACCGACCTCGTGAGCCCCGACGAGCTCGCAAGCCAGCTCACCGGAATCCGCGAGGCGGGGATCGAGGACGAGGTCCTCACCCTCAGCAACGTCACCGGCGACGGGCTCGACGCCCTCGTCGCGCACCTCGAGCCGCGCCGCACCTACTGCTTCGTCGGCTCCTCGGGGGTCGGCAAGAGCACGCTGATCAACGCGCTGCTCGGCGGCGACCGCCTGCCGACCGCGGAGGTCAGCGGCACCGGCGAGGGGCGCCACACCACCGTGCGCCGCGAGCTCCACCGCCTCGCCGGCGGCGCGCTGGTGATCGACAACCCGGGGATGCGCGAGCTCGGGATGGCGGGCGGCGAGGAGGGGCTGGCGGCCACCTATGCCGACATCGAGGCGCTCGCGCCCGGCTGCCGCTTCCGCGACTGCACCCACACCGGCGAGCCCGGCTGCGCGGTGCAGGCCGCGATCGACGCGGGCGAGCTCGACGCCGGCCACGCCGGGAGCTTCGACAAGCTGCGCCGCGAGGCCGAGCGCTACCGCCTGACCGAGCTCGAGCGCAAGCGCCGCGAGCGCGCCTTCGGCCGGCTGGTGAAGGCGTTCAAGAAGGAGCGCGGGGAGCGGTAGCCGCGCCTCGGTCTCGTCGGGCCTGCAGATCGCCTGGCACCTTCTTGCACCTTCTTGGCAGGGCTTCGCGGCAGGTACACTGCCGCGGTCGGGAGGAGAGCCATGAAGAGGATCGGCCTGATCGGCGGGATGACGCCGGAGTCCACCATCGCGTACTACCGCGCCCTGATCCGCCTCGGCCGGAGCGTGGCGGCGGATCCCCTCGACAACCCGGTGATCCTGATCTACAGCGTCAAGCTCTCCGAGATCTTCCGGCTGCAGGAGGCCGGGCGGGACGACGAGGTGGTGGGGATCCTCGGCGACGCGTTCGATCGGCTGCGCGGCGCGGGGGCCGAGCTCGGGTCGCTGACCGCCAACACGCCGCACGTCTACTTCGACCGGTTGGCGGCGCGCGCCGGCATGCCGCTCGTCAGCATCCTGGACGCGACGTTCGAGCGGACCCGGGCGCTGGGGTGCCGCAAGGTGCTGCTGCTCGGCACGCGCACCACGATGGCCTCGCCGATGTACCCGCGGCGGATGGCGGCCGGCGACATCCGGGTGATCGTCCCCGAAGAGGCGGAGCGGGCGTTCGTGAACCGGACGATCTACGAGGAGCTCTCGGTCGGCCTGACCACCCCGGAGGCGCGCCGGGCGTTCGTCGAGATCTGCGAGCGGCACGTGAGGGAGGACGGCGCCGACGGGGTGATCCTCGGCTGCACCGAGATTCCGCTGCTCCTCGAGCAGGGGGACGTCTCGGTGCCGATGATCGACACCACCCAGGTCCACGCCGAGGCGATCTTCGCCGCCGCGCGTGCAGGCTAGCGGTCGCTCCGAAGGTGCCCCGAAGGGTGCCAGGCGACTTGTCGGGAGGGAGAGGCGATGCCACGCTACGTCGCGTTCCTGCGCGGGGTGATGCCCACGAACCTGAAGATGGCCGACCTGCGCCGCGCCGCCGAGGAGGCCGGCGGTACGGCGGTCCGCACCCTGCTGGCGAGCGGCAACGTCGTCTTCGACGCGCCGTCGCGCTCCGAGGCCGCGGTCACGCGCGCCCTCGAGGCGGCGATCGCCGCGCGGAGCGGCCGCGCCTTCCGCGCCTTCGTGCGCCGCCAGGCCGACCTGGGGACACTCGTCGCGGCCGATCCCTTCGCCTCTCTCCCGCTCCCGGCCGCGGCGAAGCGGATCGTCACCTTCCTCGCCTCGCCCCCCGACCCGCCGCCGGCGCTCCCCGTCGAGCACGAAGGCGTCCGGGTCTTCGCGCTGAGCGGCCGCGAGGTCCTCACCGCCTACCTGCCGCACCCGCGCGGCCCCGTCTTCATGACCCTCCTCGAGCGCCTCTTCGGCACCGAGGCGACCACCCGCACCTGGGACACCGTGCGCAAGTGCGCGGCGGGGTGAGCGAGCCCCTCCGCCCTGCGCGCGAGGAGCCTGAGCGCGGGCCGCCAGCGGGTGCCCAGCGGGTGCCAGGCGACTTGCAGGACCCGACAGGTGCCAGGCGATTTGCAGTGACAGCGGCCCGAGACAGGTGCCAGGCGATCTGTGGCCGGCCCCGCGCGCTGGACGCCCCCCCGGTCGGGGCCGTAACCTCACCGGAAGGCCGTCGTTCGCAGGCGCCGAATCCCAGGAGATCGCACGATGACCGGCAGAGCCCTCGTTCTCACCCTTCTCTTCGCCCCGCTCTCGCTCGCGGCAGCCCTCGGCGCGGAGGGCGAGCCGGTCGCGAGCGCCGACTTCACGCTCCGGAGGATCGCTCCGAGAGAGGCGTTCGCACCGTTGCGGTCCTTCGCCGGCGCGACGGAGATCGACCTGATCGATGCCGCGACCGTGCGCGTGCACGGCCCGGCGGCGGTCCTCGCCCGCGCGGGGACGGTAATCGAGCTCCTCGAGCTCCCCTCCGAGCCGGCGGGCGAGCCCGCACTGCGCGAGCTCGCCGACGGCACGCGGCTCGCGCGCGTCGCGCTCGGCGAGGTCCCCGCGCGGGAGGCGGTCACCGCCCTGCGCCAGCTGCGCGTCGGCGGCATCGCCGTCTTCGACGAGGGCGCCGCCCTCCTCCTCCACGACACCGCACCGCAGATCGACGCCGCCCTCGCGCGCCTCGCCCGTCTCGCGCGCGAGCGGCCGTAGCGCGGCGCGGACCAGGTCAGGGCGCGGCGGGCGGCTCCGTCGCCCCGAGGTCGAGCACCACCTCGCCGCCCGGCTCGAGCTGGAACGACGCGAGGGGGGCTCCGGGGAGGGGCTCGCCCCGCACGATTCCGCGCAGCGCTGGAAGCCACAGCTCTGGCGGGGTGCGGACGAGCACCCACGGCCCCGCGGCCAGGCCGTCCAGGCGGAGCCGGCCCTCGGGGAGCCCCGTCTGGAGCACGTTGACCAGACCGCCCAGGGGGAGGGTGGCCTCCGCCCCGACGAGGAAGAGCGGCCCCGTGAGCTGCGCCGCTCCGCCCAGGCCTTCGTCCGCAGTTCTCTGATCCCGAGGGCCGGTGCGCAGCACGAGCGAGCCGGTGGGCGGGAGCGCGAGGCGGTGCCGCCCGGCCCGCCCGGTGTCGACGCGGAAGCCGGCGATCGCGCGACCCGGGGCGTCGAGGAGCACGAGCGCCCGTCCCCGCGCCCCGCCACGCAGGCGGACGGTCGCGTTTCCCCTGGCATCGGTGACGAACCGGTGCCCATCGACCTCGCCGTCCGCGCGGAGGGCGAGGACCTGCCCCCCGATCGCCACGAGCGGAAGGCCCTCGGGGGAGACAAAGGCGAGGTCGAGCGGGCGCGACCTGCGCAGCACGAGGACGACCCCCGCGAGCCGTCCGTCCTCGGGCAGCTGCACGACCTGCGATTCGCTCTCCACCTCGCCCTTCTCGGCGCGCGCGGTGATCCGGTAACTCCCGCCGGCCACGCGGGTCAGGGCGAAGCTGCCGTCCTCGCGAATCGAGGCGGAAATCCCCGGATACGGCCTCTCGAACTCGCACTCCGCCCCGGGCTCACAAGTGACCGCGAGAGCTCCGACGAAGCCCTCCCGCACCGGTTTCCCCTCCTCGTCCACCACCCGGCCCTCGATGCGCCCGCGCGGCGGCCGCACGATCACCTCCTCGTCCGGGTCCTCGAAGCGCACTTCCGGGACAACGGTGCTCTGCCCGCGGCGCGGATCGAACCACTCGACCAGGTACGTCCCCGGCCCGGGGAGCCGGATCGTGAACGAGCCGTCCGGGGCGGACGGGGTGAAGTTCGTCCCACCGCGCCTCCCCTCCACCTCGGGCCAGCTGACGCCCAGATCGAACGCGAGACTCTCCTCCTCCTCGCTCGCGCCCTCCTCCGGCTCGGCGTCGTCCACGATCCGGCCGTGGAAGAGGAGGGTCTCCGTGACCATGGGCACGGCGAACGGGAGGACGCGGGTCTCCCCCTCGGCGAGCTCGACCGTCCGGGCGCCCCCCGGCTCGAGGTGCCCGTTCCGGTCGAGCGCGAGCAGCTGGACGAGCCAACTCCCGGGTGGCAGGCCCTCGACCTCCACCGACCCGCCCGGGAGCAGCTGCACCTGGCGCCACGGCCCCTCCAGCAAGGCGTCGTCGCCGGCCAGCGTGAGATCGACGAGGAGCTCGGCCGCGCCGCTCGCCTCCCCGACCTCGGTCGCCACGATCAGCGTCGCCGCGAGCCGCTCGCGGAGCCGGCCGAGGTCGTGGCGCGCCCCGGGGGCGAGCTCGGGCACCGCGCGCGCCACCGGCGCTAGCGCCGCCGAGCGCGGCGCCACCACCGCCGCGTACGCCCCCGCAGCGAGGTCCTCGAACACCAGCCGCCCGTCCTCGCCGGTCTCGCCCCGCGCCATCGCCCGCGGGCGCTCGCCCGCGACGAGCCGCCGCAGCGTCGCGTCCACCTGCTCCGCACCGACGAGCAGCACCGCCGCCCCCCGGACCGGCGCGCGGCCGCCAGTGTCGACGACCTGGAGCGCGATCGAGACCGCCGGCCGCAGCCGCCGCGCCGCGAGCTCGAGCCGCCCGCCGGGCGCCACCTTCGCGCCGGGCTCCACCTCCGGCGCGAAGCCCGGGAAGCGCGCCCGCAGGTCGAGGCAGCCGGCCGGCACCAGCGCCTCCGCGAGCCCCTCGGTGTCGATCGCGAGCGGCAGCTCGAAGGCGAACGCCGGCGCGCGGCCAGGGACGGCGCAGTCGCGCACCCCCCACCACCCCCCGGCGGGCCGCTTCCCGCCGGGAGGCGGCAGGAAGCGCGCCACCACCCGCCCGGCGGCGAGGAGCGGCACCTCCAGCGCCGGGCGCGCGCCCTCGTCACAGGCCGCGGGCGGCAGTGCGAAGACGAGCGACACCAGCCCTGGCGCGCGCGCGCGGAAGAGGGTCTCCGCCTCGCAGGGCACGGCGGCACGGAGCTGGAGCGATCCCTCCTCAACCCCGGCCACGGCAGTGGACTCCACGACCTCCAGTCGCCCGCGATCGAGGCGCTCGAGCCACACCTCGCCCTCCAGCCCCAGCGCTCCCGTGACCTGAAGGAACAGCTGGGCTCCGCCGCCTTCGGGAATCGGCCCCAGCTCGGCGTCGAGCGACTCGGCCGGGAACGGCTCGACGTGCTCCTCGACGATCCGGTCGGCCTCTTCCACCTGCCCCCGCCTGCGCAGAGCCCCTGCGAGCGCACTCCAAGCCCGCACCGTCGCCGGCGCCCTTGGGCCGAGCGACGCCTTTGCATGCTCGAGAGCCTCCTCGAAGACGGTCTGAGCCCGCTCCAGGTTCTCGCCCTCCTTCTCGAACTCGGACTCCACGAAGTACTGGAAGCCGAGCAGGATCATCCCGTCCACGGCCTCCGGGCTCGTGTTTCCGTAGAAGGCCCGCCGCAGCTCGAGGCCTTCTTCGATCAGACGGCGCGACTCCGCGAGATCCTCGAAGTGGATCGCGACGCCGCTCAGCTCCTGCAACACGCGGATACGCTCCGGAGTCCGGGGAGCCTCGAGCTCGAGGAACTCCTTGGCCCGAAGCAGCAGCTCCCGGCGCTTCTCGAACGGCGCGCCGGTCTCCCGCGCCGCAACGAGGCTGGCCCGCGCGCGGAGCTGAGGATCGACTTCCGTGCTCAGGCACTCCTCCGCCACCAGCTGCGTCAGCTGCGGCAACCGCTCGGCGTCGCGCCCGCCGGGGTCGGGACCGCGGCCCAGTGCCGAGTCGATCTCCGCCAGCGCCCGGGCGCAGACCGCATTTCGCTCGTTCGCTGTCATCCGGGCATCAGATCCTCCGGAGGCAACGCTTCCGCTGACCGAAACGACAGAGGAAACCCATGCAATGACCAGAACAGAACGCCCTACCATGTGAGTGTCTCCCCTTCCCATCAGTAGAAAGGCATCGGATCGCTGCAGGCGGCCTCTACGGCGCTGGTCAGCTGGCCTGCAGTGGGTGGATCTCCAGGACCGGTGCTTGGGCTGGTGTCCTCCAATTGACCCGCCACGTGGAGCCCCTCATGAATTAGGAGCGTTGCAGCGAAGGACGTCGCGAAACCCGCGAACCGGTCGCAGAGGAAGATCACACGATCATGGTTGCAGCAGGTGGTCCAGGCCCCCGTGGTGGGATTCTCACACGGCTTGACGTTGCTGCCGTGGGTAACACCCTCGCCGCGCCGGAAGACAACATACCCATTCAAGATCTCAACGCCGCTCATGCCAAGCGGCGAGTTGTCGAACAGCATCGAGCTGCTCCGAGGTGCCATGCGACTTGCGACGGCATCGCGCTGCTCTTCAGGTGTTCTTCGGGTGCTCTTCAGGTGCCATGCGATCTGCGCCAGATTCAAGGGGGCGATGGCGTCTTCGAAGGCATGCCACGCCGAATCCGCTTCGTGCCCCCCGGAGGCGCGCTCGTCGAGGTGACCTGCCGGACTCTCCAAGCCCGCCTCCTCCTGCGCCCCTCGCCCCTCCTTCGCGACATCACCCTCGGCGTTCTCGGCCGCGCCCAGCGGCAGACCGGGGTTGCGATCCACGCCTTCGTCTTCCTCTCCACCCAC
>JAHDVN010000608.1 GCA_023384635.1 Thermoanaerobaculia bacterium | reverse complement strand
ACCTCGCCCGCGCTCGCCTTCTTCGCCGGCTATCCCGCCACCGGGGCGCACACCTACGGCGTGGAAACGCGCGCCGGCGTGGCGGGCGTGGACGGGCTCCCCGCGGCGCGCGACGTCCAGGTGAGCGGCGATGGCGCCAACGTCTACGTCGCCGGCCCCGGCGACGGCGCGGTGGCGGTCTTCGCCCGCGAGCTCGCGGGCCCCAACCTCGGCAGCCTCACCTTCGTGCAGGTGGCGCGCGACGGCGCGGGCGGGTTCGAGGGCCTCGCCGGCGCCAACGCCCTCGCGGTGGCGCCGGACGGCTTCAACGTCTACGTCTCCGGCGGCGGCGAGGATGCGGTGGCGGTGCTGCGCCGCGACGCGGCGGCGGGCGGGACGCTCGCCTTCGTGGGCGTCGAGCGGCAGGGCTTCGGCCAGGTCACGGGGCTCGCCGGCCCGGCCGGCGTGGCGCTGACACCCGACGGGCGGCTGCTGCTCGCCACCGGGCGGGTGGCCGACGCGGTCGTGGCCTTCGCCCGGCCGGTCGACTCGTTCTGCTCCGGCGGCGCGGGGACGGTGCTCCACGACGTCGTGAACATCGCCGCGGGCAGCCGCATCGTCTACACCATCACCGGCATCCTCTCCCCGTCGATCTGCGCGCCGCCGTACCCGTGCGCCACGCCGCTGGTCAACCAGGCGAGCGTCGCCGTGCCGCCCGGCACCACGGACCCGACGCCGGGGAACAACACCGACATCGACCAGGACGACATCTCGGTGCGGGTGAATCTGCAGATCCTGAAGACCGACGACATCGCGACCCTCCGCGGGCTGGAGGGGGCGCGCGCCGCGGCCGTCTCCCCGGACGGGCGGCACCTCTACGCGGTCGGGCAGGTGGGCGACGCGGTGGTGGTGCTGCGCCGCGACCTCGCCACCGGGGCGCTCACCTTCCGCCAGTCGCTGCGCGACGGCGTCGGGGGTGTGGACGGTCTCAACGGCGCGGCGGCGGTGGCGATCGACCCGACCGGGGTCCATGTCTACGTGGCGGGCTCGGCCGACAACGCGGTGGCGGTCTTCCGCCGGGAGGCCGACTCGGCCTCTCCGGCCTTCGGCGAGCTCACCTTCGTGGAGCGCCTCCAGAACGGCTTCGGCGGCGTGGCGAACCTGCTGGGCCCGAGCTCGCTGGCCCTCACCGACGACGGCCGCTTCCTCTATGCCGCGGCCTCCGGCTCGAGCGCGGTGGTGCTCTTCCACCGGAACGTGGATGCGGAGAGCGGGAGTTTCGGGAAACTCGCCTACGGCGGCGCGGTGGTCGAC
>JAHDVN010000607.1 GCA_023384635.1 Thermoanaerobaculia bacterium | reverse complement strand
CTTTTCACCACTTCGGCGGAGAGGTTTTCGAGATACCACTGGGCAAAGAGCGCCATCATTCGGAATACCAGCCGGCCCTGCGCAGTCGTAAAATCAAAATCCTCGGTGACGGAGGCAATCAAAACATCGCAGGCATTCAAGTCGCGAAAATAACGCAGGGTATTCTCGATGTTTCTGGAAAACCGATCCAGTTTATGGAAAAGGATGGCTTTGAAATGCCCCTCTCGCGCATCCGCGATCATCCTGGAAAAGGCGGGGCGTTGATCATCCTTGCCTGAAAATCCTGGATCGGAGTAATACCCGACAATTTCCCATTTTCGTTGGGCAGCAAAGGATTTGCAGGCATTCACCTGGGTCTCGAGGGAGTACCCGTGAATTTGATCCTCGCTTGAAACCCGCGAATAGATTACAACCGGGGTGCCTGGCGGCAGCTGATCCGGATTGCCTCCTTTATCGACATCCATCAAGCGTTTCCGGTGAAGACTGCGTTTCCGCCGCGAACTATAATCCACGGTGTCATTTTCCTTGGAAGAGGGGCTGGTCATGGCGAACTCCTGAAATGAAAGGCGGAAATTCAATTTATGGGCGTTTTTGGGGATTGGCGTGCTTCTTTTTGGCTGCGATTCTGGCGGCAATGACAGCTAGAATTTTTATCAAGACCTTGGTGGCAACCATAGGTTCCTCCTTTTTCCGATAACAACAGTTCTCCTCCCTGAAAATCTGGCATCCCCTTGGGAGAATTTCCACATCAACGATTGCATCCATGCAGGTTTTTGCTTTAAATATCATATCTGAATTTCCGTAGAATTCCCATAAATCAAACTGGGTAATTCCTTGACTCACGCCTGATAAAAGAGCCGTCACTGTACGGCTCTTTTATTTTTTTCACACGAGGTGAACATGGCGAAAGTCATCATCCATTTGCGGGATTACGAACTGACCGCGCTGAACGATCTGGCGCAGCGGGAGTACCGCGCTCCCAAGGCTCAGGCAGCCTTGATCATCCGCAGGGAGCTACAAAAGCTGGGCATGATCCCAGTCGAAACACCCATTCCAACCCAACCCAACATCCTCTCCGTGGATGAAACAAACCAGTTGGAAATGAAAGGAGGGTAAATCATGATTGCAGGAATTCTTTCCGGTGTGGCAACTTGCTTCGGCCCTATCGCAGTGGGGCTGATCATCGTTCTGCTGGTGATCGCGTTTTTCCGTTAGTCCATAACCCATTCGAGGAAATCCATCTTATGTCCACCAAAGTTATTTGCATTGCCAATCAAAAGGGCGGGGTCGGCAA
>JAHDVN010000606.1 GCA_023384635.1 Thermoanaerobaculia bacterium | reverse complement strand
GAGGGTCTCTGCGCGCGGCACCGGGTGCCCGTCCGGCGCATCCCCGCGGCCGCGCTCCGGGACCTCGCGGTCGGTGGGGTCGACAACGGCTTCCTCGCCGAGGTGCGGGGGGGGGGCGAGGGGCGCGGCGACGCCGGGGGCGACGCCACGCTGCAAGTCCTCCTGGAGGACGTCCAGGATCCGAGGAACCTCGGCGCCCTGCTGCGGGTTTGCGAAGGGGCGGGGGTCGGAAGGGTCTGGATCCGCGACCGCGGGGCCGCCCCGCTCTCGGCGGTGGCCGCCAAGGCGGCAGCCGGCGCCAGCGAGTGGCTCGCGATCGAGCGGGTCCCGAACGCGGCGCGGTCGATCGCCGAAGCCAAGGAGGCGGGCTTCTGGGTCTACGGCCTGGCGGTGGGCGGGCTCCCGCCGTGGGAGGTCGATCTCACCGGGCCGCTCCTGATCTGCCTCGGCGGCGAGGCGGACGGCCTCCGGCAGCTCACCCGCCGCTCCTGCGACGGCCTGATCGGCCTGCCGATGCGGGGGCGGGTCGGCTCGCTCAACGTGGCCACGGCGGCCGCCGCGGTGCTCTACGAGGCGGTGCGCCAGCGCTCCCGCGCCGGGCGAGAGGCCGGAGGTCCGGGCGGTGGGCGACCCCTTGCGCCGTCCGGCCCCGGGCTGTAAACTCATGGGCCCCTCTCGCCTCGGCGAGACGGGGCGCGGCGCGCAAAGCCGCGGAGTGGGCGGCCGGCATAGCTCAGGGGCAGAGCAACTGTCTTGTAAACAGTAGGTCCTCGGTTCGATTCCGAGTGCCGGCTCCAGGAAGGGGAAGTACCGGAGGCGTGGCCGAGCGGTCAATGGCAGCAGACTGTAAATCTGCCGGGCAAAGCCCTACGGTGGTTCGAATCCATCCGCCTCCACCAGTGATCCGGTCTGCGGGAGTAACTCAGGGGTAGAGTCACAGCCTTCCAAGCTGTTGGTCGCGGGTTCGAATCCCGTCTCCCGCTCCAGGCCGCCGATTCGGGAACGGGCGGGTCGGGGGGTTTACAGCGAGGTTCCTGGCTCATAGTATTGAAAGGTTTGGCGCGGCCCTGACACGGCCGTGGTCGTATCGCCCACGTGGCTCAGCGGTAGAGCACCTCCTTGGTAAGGAGGGGGTCATCGGTTCGATTCCGATCGTGGGCTCCACGAGTCTCACCAACGAGGCCCGCCCAGCCGGGGCGCCCGACGGCGCGGCAGCGGATCGCGAGGAGGCACCGCGAGGATCATGGGGAAGGAAAAGTTCGATCGCACGAAGCCGCACGTGAACGTGGGGACGATC
>JAHDVN010000136.1:6586-9129 GCA_023384635.1 Thermoanaerobaculia bacterium | reverse complement strand
GGCCCGGTTCACGGAGCTGCCCTTCGCGGTCGCCGCCCTGGCCGCCACCGCCGCGATCGCGCGCCGGCTGTCGCTGCCCGCGCCGGCGGCGGCTCTGGCGGTGGTCTTCACCGCCTCCGTCCCCCGGATCTACCCGGAGCTGATGCTGTCGGCCGGCAACGACGTCCAGAGCGCCTTTCACGCTCTGGCGCTCGTCCACGCCGCCCTGCTCCTGAGCGAGCGCGCGACCCTCGGCAGGTCTCTCTACTGCGGACTGGCGATCGCCTGCCTCGTCGGCACGAAGTACTCGGGGCCGATCCTGCTCCCGGTCTTCGCTCCGCTCCTTCTCGTAGCGGCCGTCGCCGGGTCGAGGCAAGGTGGCGCCAGCCTCGCGAAGGCCCTCGCGATCGCGGCGGGAGCCGCTCTGGCATTCGGCGGCTTCGCCTACCTCCGCAACGCGCTCGCCACGGGAAACCCGCTCTTTCCGGCCGACATCCGACTGGACGGACTCCTCACCCTGCCCGGCTGGCCGGAGGTCTCCCGGGCGGGGTGGAAGACACGTCCCGAGTACCCCATCGACGCCATCCGCTTCCTGTTCGAGCGCCCCGAGCAGCTGGGCCGCCACTTCGCGTGGATCCTCCTGCCCGGCGCGGTGCTCGGCCCGCTCGGGGCGTTCACCGCCCTGCGTGCGCGGAAGGTCGAGGGACTGCTCCTGGCGCTGACCCTGGTTGTTCCGGCCGGGCTCTACCTCGTGTTCGTGCATCTGCTCTACGACCACCGGGACGTCCGCTACTTCCTGGCGGCGTTCCCTCTCGCGGCGATCGGCTCGGCGTGGCTGCTCTCGCGGCTGCCGCAGCCGTGGGATCGCCATCTCGTCGGGGTGGCCCTCTGCGCGAGCCCGCTCTGGGTGCCGTTGCGCTCGCGCTGGCAGCTCTTCGCCTTCCTCCTCGCGTCGGCGGCGGTGCTCCTCCTGGCGCGGTACCGAAGCAGGAGCCCGGTGTCACAGTCGCCACGCGCCCACGCTTTGCCGCGGTTCTCGCCGGTCGTGCTCGCCGGCGCCGGCCTCGCCATGGCCGTGGTCGCCAGCCTGGCTCTCCTGCCGAGCTACGAAAGGGAACGGACGAGCCTGGATCCCGCCGCCCGGCACCTCGAGCGGCTGACCGCCGGGCGGCCGTCCCGGGTGGCCTACGTGGGCTGGAACCAGCCCTACCTGTACTTCGGCAGCAGGCTGCAGAACGAGGTGCGGATCGTCCCGACCTTCCGGGACGAGTCGCGCGGCTACTACACGGGGCGGGGATCCCTGCTCATGCCGCGCGACCGCCTGGATCGGGAGGAGTGGCTGCGGAACCTCGAGGAAGAAGAGATCGACTACGCGGTCGTGATCCGGGGTCGAGACGCGGAGCCCGAGCGCTCCTGGCTCGCGTCGTCCCCCGAGCTCTTCCAGCTCGCCTGGTCAGACGGCAGGTCCGAGATCTGGGAGGTTCAAACCGCGCGCGCCGGGAACCGCTGAGCCGGCTTCGGCCAGGGCCGGGAGAAGGGAGCTCCGCGGGGGCGTCCCGTCGGCCGGGTGCGAGCCGCGAGCTTCGGCCAGCGCAAGTCGCGTGGCACCTCTCTGCGAGAGATCAGTGGACCTTGCCTCGATTCAGATCGCATGGCACTTTTCCGCACCCTTCTGGAGAGGGGCGCCGCAGAGCGGCTGGCACCTCGCGGAGCCCGCAAGTCGCCCGCAAGTCGCCTGGCACCTGGCAAGCTCCTGGCGACCCTGGCGATGGGACTTGGCGGCGCAGCGAGGCTTGGGCTTCGGGGCCGTGTGCAGAGAGTCACAGTCCCTGCCACGTGGCGTTCAGTAATATCGGGCCGAGCATGTCCCCATTTCGGTCCCCATTCGTGCGCCCGAGGCGACGAGGAGGGCTCATGAGCGAGTCGAACGTCGTGGTCCGTGCTCCCTTCCGTTCACTCCTTGCCGCTGTCGTGCTGGCGGTGGTGGCGTTCGCGGGCAGTGCGCCGGCCTCCGGAGCGACGCCGGCTGCGGATTCGGCGTGGCTCGCGGCGCGGCTCGCGGCAGTGCGGGCCGAGGTCTGGCGGCAGGAGCGCGCGATCTCGGTCGAGCTCGGCGACACGGCGGCCGCCGCGCGGGGGACGGCCCAGGTGGTCGAGCGGGCGCTCGCCGAGCTCGAGCTGATCGGGCGGGAGAGCGCCGGCCTCGAATCCGGGGAGAGGGCTCGCCTGGGACGCGAGCGGCGCGCTCTCGAGGGCGAGGCGCGCGCGCTCGCGGCGCTCGGAACCCGTCTCGCGGAGTCGGGCGGCGCCCGCCCGCGCTTCGCCTGGCTCCTGGCGGTCCGCGACAGCGCCTGCCGCGGCGCCGCCCCCGCGGCCGGCCTCGCGGTCGAGGGGACGCTCCGGCCCGAGACCTGGGTGCGCTGGGCAGTTCCGGTGTCAGGCCCGGCGCGCCTGCGGATCGAGACGGAGCGTCTCGCGGAGCTCCGCCTCGAGCTCTTCACCGCCTGCCCCGGGCCGGAGGAGGCGCCGCTGTCGACGGCCTCCGGAACCGGGAGGGTCGATCT
>JAHDVN010000136.1:0-6576 GCA_023384635.1 Thermoanaerobaculia bacterium | reverse complement strand
GAGGCCAAGGGGCTGTTCCGGGCCGAGCTCTCAGCCGGCACGGGCGGGATTTCCGGGCGCGTCCTCCGCGCGGCCGACGCCGCGCCGGTCGCGGGCACGTCGGTCGAGGCGTGGTCGCCGGAGGGTCGCCTCGCGGCGGCGGCCGTGACGGAGAGCGACGGGACGTTTCTCCTCGCGGGCCTCGAGCCGGGCGAGTACCGCCTCGTCGCGCTGCCGCAGCGCGGGGAGCTCGTGGCCGCGATCCTGGGCGGCGGCGCCTGCCCCGGCGGCCCGCCGCGCGGCTGCCGCACCGGAGAAGGCCAGCCCGTGACGGTCGCCGCCGGCGCCACGGCCGAGGGCGTGGAGTTCCGCCTCGACACCGGCGGCACCATCGCCGGCCGCGTCCGCGCGCAGGCGACGGGGGAGCCGGTGCAGCCCGCCTGGGTCGGCCTCTACGACGCCACGGGCGGTTGGGTCGATTCGGAGTACACGGATTCCCTGGGCCGGTACTCCTTCTCTGGCCTCACCGGGAGCTTCCGGGTGCTGGCGGAAGCGGGGGGCTTCCTCGCAGAGCTCTTCGAGGAGACTCCCTGCCCGTACTGTGACGTCAGCGCCGGGACTCCGGTCGATGTCGCGGAGGGAGTGCACCGCGTCGACGTCGATTTCACTCTGGATGCCGGCGGTTCGATCGAGGGGGCGGTTGTCAGCAGCCTGGGCGGACCGCCGGCACAGGGAGGAAGTGTCTACTATCGCTCGGCCGAGTCTGGAGGCTCCTGGCGGTGGGTCAGCGTGGACGCCTCGGGCCACTTCTCCGCGACCGGGCTCTACCCGGGCCGCTATCTGCTGCGGGCGTTCGCCGGCGGCCATGCCCCCAGGATGCACGGAGGGTCTTCGTGTTCCTACGGGTCGTGTGGGGGGTGGTTCTGTGACGAGGGCACGGGAGCTCAGATCGAGGTGCCGCTGGAGGGCGTGGTCGCGGTTCCCGACACCGTTCTCGAGGTCCTCGGCGGGTTGGAGGGCGTGGTCACCGAGGTGGACGAGGTGACCCCGATCGCCGGGGTGGGGATCCTCGTGCGCGAGATGGGTTCCATCTGCGGGAGCGGTATCGGTACATCGCTCGCGGACGGCTCCTTCAGCGTGGAGGGCCTGCCTCCGACCGAGCACCAAGTCTCGACCTCGAATTTCCTCTGGTATCGCAACGAGGTCTTCGACGATCTGCCCTGCACCCCCGCCGGCTGTCCGCCCCCGCCGGCCGGGACACCGGTCGCCGTGCCGCTTGTCGCTCTCGCCGGCGGTGTCGACTTCGCTCTTGAGCAGGGAGGGACGGTGTCGGGTGCAGTTCTCGACACCTCGGGCACCGCCGTCCTCCTGGGGTCCTTGGGAGGGGGGGCCATACAGCTCTTCGGGGCGGGAGGAGCGCTGATCGCGACGACCCACACGGCGCCGGGCACGGGGGAATACGCGTTTCGCGGCCTCCCCGCCGGGACGTTCTTCGTGGTCGCGAGCACGGCGGGTGCGCAGGGATGGGAGAGCCAGCTCTTCCAGGGTTTCCCCTGCCCGCCCACGAGCTGTGTCCCGACCTCGGGAACACCCATCGTCCTCGCCGATGGCGAGCAACGCACCGACGTGCACTTCGTCCTCGACCGCTGGGCCCGGTTCCTCGGTGTAGTGAGGGAAGCCGGTACGATGGCGCCCATCCCGAACGCGGAGATACGGTCCCTTGCCCCCGATGGCACCGGCAACCGGGCGACGTCCACCAATGCGGCGGGTGAGTTCGACCTCTGGGCAAGGCCCTCTCCGGCCGTCCACCTGCTTGCGCAGAGGAGCGGCTTCGAGCGCGAGCTCTACCCGGAGATCCCCTGTCCGGGCACGATCGGGACCGACTGCCTGCTCTCCGCGGGCACCTCGTTCCCCGCGGCCGTGAACACCGTGCAGACCGGCTTCGACTTCACACTGCGCCCGGCACCGATCATCATCGGCCATGTCCTCGACGAGACCGGCCGCCCGGCGCCGGGGGTGACGATCGACGTCTTCGACAGCACGGGATATCGGTCGAGATCGGTGATCAGCGATGCCACGGGTCGCTACGAGGCCTCGATCTGGGGTGGCGAGAGCTTCCGCCTCGGCACCGACAACGGGTTCGGCGCCCTCGACATGCTCTACCAGAACGTGCCCTGTCCGGAGGGGCCGGCGTGGCTGGGGCTCTGCGATCTGGCGCTGGCGACCCCGGTGCCGGTGCGGGAGTGGGAGGTCGTCGAGGGGATCGACTTCACGCTCGCGCGCTGGCCGATCTTCCGCCACGGTTTCGAGAACGGCAGCTTCGTGGGCTGGGACGGGAGCGCGGGGGAGTAGAGGTGTAGGGGCGCGTCGCGACGCGCCCCTACCGTTTCACCCGCAGCGGGCCAGTGCGGCTCGGCTGGCGCCGGGATCCCTCGCTTGCGCTCGGGATGACGGGCTGCGCCCGTCAGAATGCCGCGACGAAGCCGAGGCTCAGGCGGTCGTCGTCGCGCTCGAGGTCGTGGTAGAGCTCGCCCGAGACCTTGACGTTTCGGGCGAGGAGGTAGTTGAGGGTGAGCGAGAGGTTCTCCTGGCGCACCTCGGGCAGGTCCGAGTCGACGGTGTTGTAGAGCGCGGTCAACGCCCAGCGCCCGTCCTGGCCGAGCGGGAAGAAGTGGAGCTCGGCGAAGCCGCCGTCGGTCTCGACCTCCTGCCCGGCGAAGCCGGTGAAGAACGGGTCGTCGTCCCGGCGGGCGAGCCACGATGCGTTGAGCTGCCACTTGTCGCCCATGTCGAGCACCAGGTCCGGCCCCAGGTAGGTGATCTTCGAGGTCGGCCCGCCGCGCGTCATCTCCTCCTTGCCCCAGTAGGCGAAGGCGCCGACGCGCACCGGCCCGAAGACCCTGGCGAGGCGCAGCGCCGTGTTCTTCAGCTTGTCGTCGTCGAAGTCGCCGTGCTCGGCGGCGTCGATGCCGTTGCCGTTGACGAGCTGCGCCACCACCTCCACTTCGCCGGGGGCGTCCCAGCCGATCACGATGCCGCGGTCGTAGGTGAGGTCGGTCGGCGCGTAGCCCACCCGCGCCTTGTAGATCGCGTAGTCGTTCCGCTCCAGCCGCAGCTCGCGCTTGAAGAGAGGGTCGGAGACCTGGAACTGGCCGATCGTGACGTCGATCGGCAGTCCGAACGGAGAGGAGAAGGCGAGGAAGGTGTCCTCGAGCTTGATCGACTCGCCTTTCTCGAGGATGGCGTAGAAGTAGTAGGAGATCTTCTCGGAGATCGGCCCGCCGGAGAGCAGCTTGAACGACCAGGGCCACTCGAAGTCAGCGCGGGTGTCGCTCCCCTCGGAGTCCTTCGCCGAGGCCCAGAAGTCCAGGCGCACCGCGAGCGGCAGGTCGCGGACGAGCTTCAGGAGCGGGTCGCCGACGTCGTAGGTGGCGCGCGGCGGCTCCTGCGCCGGGTCCTCCATGCGGAAGCCGCGGGCGGCGAACTCTTCGCCGTACGGCTTCAGGCGCGGCACCGGGGCGTGGCAGGTGTTGCACGAGATCTGGTACTTGCGGGCGAAGGCCGGGATCGCCGCCGCGTCGTCGGGGGCGGCGAGCGCGGCGACGAGGGCGGCGGCGAGCGCGGCGAGGACGGCGTGGAGCGGCAGGTGGCGGCGCATGGCTCTCCCTTTCGGCTCAGTCGAGGACTTCGAAGGTCGTCACGTGGTCGTTGATGAAGACCGGCTCCCACTCCTCGGCCGGCACCTTCAGGTACTCGCCGACCGAGGAGACGAGCCGCGAGTAGTAGACGCTCGCGGTGACCGTCACCGGCCCGGGCGCGGCATCGGCCGGCACCTTCCAGGTGAACGTCTCGGCCACCGCCGAGAGCGGCGCCAGGCGGTAGTCGGTCGCGAAGGCAGCGGTGTTCCACTGCGAGATCGTCATCCGCCCCTCGGGGTCGAGGTAGGGGAGGCGGAAGATGCGGTCCCCCTCGGCCATCGCCGCGTAGGTGCCGTCGCGCTTCAGGCCCGGGAAGTCCGGGATGCCGCGGATGTCGCCGATGTCCTGGTAGGCGAGCGCGGTGGCCGAGGCGATGGTGTGCTCCTCGCCCGCGAAGCCCTTCTTGTCGACCGGGAGGTGGAAGGTGCGGCCGTGCGCATCCTTCGCCTCGACGTGGAGCCAGAGCACGCGCTCCTCGGACGAGCCGCTCGGGATCTTGTGGCCGGCCTTGGCGTTGACCACGACCGCGGTCAGGCGCATGGTGTCGCCGGGCTCGGCTTCGCGCAGCTCCGGGTGAATCCGCACCTCGGCGACGCCGGAGAGCTTGCCCGGGTCGTGGGCGCCGTGGAAGAGGTGCTGGCGGACGTCCGGGAGCTCCGAGCCCATGCGCGCGCTGCGCCCCGGGGCGGGGGGCATGTGGCAGTCCTGGCAGACGATCCCCGCCTTGCCGTGCGGTCCCTCCTTCCACTCGAGATGGGTCGACTTCACGTAGAGCCCCCAGGAGTCCATCTCGTTGTGGCAGGTGCCGCAGAACTCGGCCGAGCGCAGGAACGGGTTCTCGCGCGTCTCGTGGTGCGGGCTCACCAGACCCGGCCGCGGCCCCTGCTTGACCTTCCCCGGCTCGACGATCCAGTTGAAGTTGACCGGCACCTCGCCCTGGAACCCGACGATGGTGTGGCAGAGGTCGCAGGAGACCGACTCGTTGGCGCGCGTACCGGCCGACGGCGGCTTGGGCGGGATGTCGCCGGCCAGGAAGGCGAGGGGCGCGTGGCAGCCATTGCAGCCGGCCTTCACCCCCGCCACCTTCGCCACCTTCTCCGCGTGCGGAACGGCGAGCTCGAAGTACTCGATCTCGTCCCAGTGGTGGGTGTAGGCCTGCGACATCATCGCCTGCTCGTGCTGGCGCGCGATGTCGACGTGGCAGCTGGCGCAGGCGGCCGGGCGCTCGAACTTCTCGTACGGCTGCGTGCCGAGGGCGTCGTCGCCGGCCTTCGGTGCGCTCGGGGCGGCGGCGCTCGCGGCCGCGACGGCGACGGCGAACCCGGCGGCGATGAGGAGCGGGAGAACGGGGTCGCGGGCGGGCATCGGTGCCTCCTCGGATTGCAGATCGTTCCACTCATGTTCCGCCTCCCTCTCGACCCAGTCAACCGCCGGAACAGGGGGGCGCGGGCGCCGCCGCGCCAGCCCCTCAGGGGGGGGCATATCGCCGCCGGTTCCGGTACCATGGCCGGACACGCGCCGCGCTTTCCACGACCTTCCGAGAGGAGGAGCCCCATGGCCGACGAGCAGCGCCCCCCCACTCGCGAACCGGGCGGAGGGCTCTCCCGCCGCGGCTTCCTGACCACCGCCGGGCTCGGGGCGGTGGGCCTCGCGGCCGCGCGCGCCGAGGGCGCGAAGGCCGGGGAGGCCCCGCCGGCTGCGCTCGGCGCCGACGAGCGGGTGCCGGTGACGCTCCGGGTCAACGGGCGCGACCGGCACCTCAGGGTCGAGCCGCGGTGGACGCTCCTCCACGTGCGGCGCGTCGAGCTCGGCCTGACCGCCTCCAAGACCTGCTGCGAACGCGGCGAGTGCGGCTCGTGCACGGTGCTCCTCGACGGCGTCACCCGCTACGCCTGCCTGACGCTGGCGCTGGAGGCCGAGGGCTCCGAGATCACGACGCTCGAGGGACTGATGGACGGCGAGGAGCTCGGGCCGGTGCAGCGCGCCTTCGCCGAGCACGACGCCTTCCAGTGCGGATACTGCACGCCAGGGCAGATCGTGGCCGTCGAAGGGCTGCTGCGAACCAACCCCGGCCCGAGCCTCGACGAGATCCGGCGCGGCGTCTCCGGGAACCTCTGCCGCTGCGGCGCCTACCCGAACATCTTCCGCGCCGCCGCCCGCGCCGCCGAGCTCAAGAAGGGAGGGTAGGGACGTGACGATGGAGACCTACTACGCCCCCGGGGAGCAGCCCGAGACCCCCGAGCCGTCGGGGCGGCCGGCCGAGGACTGGGCGGCGACCCGCGTGGTCGGCAAGCCGCTGCCGCGGATCGATGCCTACGAGCGCGTCTCCGGCAGCGCGGTCTTCCCCTCGGACGTGCAGCTCCCGGGGATGCTCCACGCCGCGGTGCTCCGCTCGCCGCACCCCCACGCCCGGGTGCGAGAGGTGGACGTCTCGAAGGCCGAGAAGATGCCCGGCGTCCACGCGGTGATCCACGACGGATCCCCCGGCGCGCAAATCGCCTGGCACCCGGACGGGAAGGGGAATCCGGTCTCCCGCCTCTTCGACCCCCACTGCCGGCACGAGGGGGAGGAGATCGCCGCGGTCGCGGCCGAGACGCCGTATCAGGCGTGGGACGCGGTGCGGGCAATCGCGGTCGACTACGAGGTGCTGCCGGCGGTGGTCGAAGCCGAGGACGCCCTCGCTCCGGGCGCTCCCGAGGTGCGGGAGGGGGGCAACCGGGTGCCGGGGCAGAGCTACGAGCGCGGCGATGTCGCGGCCGGCTTCGCGGCCGCGGAGGACGTGGTCGAGATGCGCTTCTCGACCGCCGCCGAGCTCCACGCCCCGCTCGAGCTGCACGGCTGCGTGGTGCGCTGGGAGGGCAACCGCCTCACCGTCTGGGAGTCGACCCAGGGGGTCTAC
>JAHDVN010000605.1 GCA_023384635.1 Thermoanaerobaculia bacterium | reverse complement strand
TCCACTCTCCACTCCGCGCTCCACCTGCTCACCGACACGAGCGAGGTCGGCCCGCGGCTCCTCGAGCGGCTCAACGAGCACGTCCTCGCCTCGAGCGCCGCGAACAAGTTCATCACCCTCTTCCTCGCCGACCTGGATCCCGCGACCGGCGGCCTCGGCTTCCTGAACGCCGGCCACAACCCCGGCCTGGTGCTGCGGGCCGGGGGAGGCCAGGAGCAGCTCGCGGCGAGCGGGCTGCCGATCGGGCTCATGCCCGGCACCCGTTACCGGCTCGAGCGGGTGCGCCTCGAGCCGGGCGACCTGCTCTGCCTCTACAGCGACGGCATCACCGAGGCGACCTCTCCGGAGGACGAGGAGTTCGGGCTGGGGCGCCTCGCCGCCGCCCTCGAGCGGGCCCGGAGCGAGCCGCTCGACAATGTGGTCGCGGCCCTCGAGCGGGAGCTCTCCGAGTTCACCCGCGACGCCCCGCAGGGGGACGACCAGACCGTGGTGCTGCTGCGCCGCGACCCCGCCTGAGCCCGCCAGGGCGGGGCGGCGTACCCGCGGGCGCGGTCAGAGGGTCGCGGGGAGCGGATAGCAGCGGCCCGGGAGCCGCCCGAGGCGCAGGCAGGGCGCCACCGCCCCGCCCAGCCACCCGATCCCGACCGGCCGGCAGACCGTCTCCCGGCCCACCCCGGCCACGGCGCCGAGGAGCTCGGCGAGCGGGCCCTCCCAGCCGAGGTCCGCGAGCGGCGCCCCGAGCTCGCCACCGGCGTCGATCCGCCGCACGCCGCGGGCCGCGAACCGCGCGCCGAGCCGGGGCGGGTCGAAGAGCTCGACGGGGCCGATCTCGCCGATCCAGATCCCGCCGGCCGCCTCCGCCAGCAGCTCCGCCTCCGAGGCGCTGCCGGGCACGAGGCGGGGGTGGAGCGGGAGCGCCTCGCCGGCGCCGAGCGCGTGGCCGCTCGGGACCCCCCCCGACTCGGCGGCGAGCGCCCCGCCCGCGACCGGCGCCCCCGGCCGCCCGCGGTCGAGCAGCGGATGCCGCCGCTTCGGCGCCCCCTCGAGGTCGAACGGGAGCGGCAGCCCGTCGGAAGCGAGCGGGTCGTCGACCACCGAGAGGAGGGGGGAGAGCGCCGCCGGGCGGTCGGCGCGCGCCAGCCAGGAGCTCCCCTCGGCGTGGCCCCGGCCGTCGAAGGCGGCGGCGGCGAACACCGCGAGCAGGCGCGCCGCCGCTTCGCCCGCGAGCACCGCGGGCGGCGCCTCGCCCGGCCGGAGCTCCTCTTCCTCCAGGCCGGCCGCCGCGTGCCGCCGGCGCGCCCGCGCCGCCAC
>JAHDVN010000604.1 GCA_023384635.1 Thermoanaerobaculia bacterium | reverse complement strand
GGTGCCCGACCAGGCGCGCGCCGGCCACCACCCAGGCCGGCACGAGCATGCGCAGGAAGTAGACCGCCGCGACTCCTTCGCCGTCGCGCACGTAGAGACGGAGGTTGCACTGCGGGTAGGAGACGTTCAGGAAGGGGGCGAGCTCGTGGTGCAGCCGCTCCTGGCGGAAGCAGACGAGCGAGACGAAGGCGAACCGCTCCCCGGCCTCCTCGTGCTCCTCGGCGCGCAGGCCGTCCGGCAGCGCCGGCAGCGCCGCGCTGGGGACGGCCCAGTTCACGTAGAGGCAGTCGCGGACGACGGTCTGGAGGATCATCGCACCGGCTCCGGTCGCACCTTTCCCGGTTCGCCGGCCCTGTATATCACCGCCCCCGCCGGAGGGCGGAGGGCGCGAGCTCGCGGCCGAGGTGGGCCGGGGCGAGATCGCGGGCGGCGGCGCGGAGGCGCGCGGTTCCGGCCTCCCGCTCCGGCGGCGGGAGGAAGGCGTGGGCGAAGCCGGCCGCGACGAGCTCCACGAGCTCCTCCGCCGGCAGGTCGAGCCCCTCGCCCACCCGCACGAGCTCCCGCACCAGGTCGGTGTCGAAGAGGGCGGGGTCGTCCGAGTGGATCGAGACCGCCGCCCCGGCCGCGAGGAGCGCGCCGAGGGGATGCGAGGCGAGGTCGGGGGCGACGCCGAGCAGGAGGTTCGAGGTCGGGCAGACCTCGAGCGGCACCTGGCGGGCCACCAGCTCGGCCACGAGGTCGGGATCCTCGACGCTGCGCACGCCGTGGCCGATCCGCTGGGCTCCGAGCGCGAGGACCGAGCGCACCGAGGCCGGCCCCGCGTGCTCGCCGGCGTGGGCGACGCGGGGGAGCCCGTGGCGGGCGGCCTCGGCGAAGTGCTCGGCGAACGGCTCGCTCGGGAAGCGCGCCTCGCTCCCCGAGAGGCCGAGCGCCGCGACCAGCCCCCGGCGATGACCGGCGAGCGCCCACTCGAGCGTGAGATCGGCCGGGCCGGTGCCGACGTTGCGGACGATGTCCGGGATCAGCCGCAGCCGGATCCCGCGCTCCCGTTCGGCCCGTTCGGCGGTCTCGGCGAGCGCGTCGAGGAGCTCGCCCGGGTTGGCGCCGTTGGCGGCGTGGGTCGAGATCGTGAAGTGCGCCTCGCAGTGGACCACGCCGAGCGCCTCCTCGGCGGCGAGCAACCCCTCGGCCGCCGCCTGGAAGTCCTCCGGGTCGCGCAGACAGCGCGAGCAGGCGAGGTAGACCTGCACGAACTGCTCGAAGTCGCGGAAGCGGAACCAGTCGCGCAGCCCCGCCTCGTCGGTCGCCGGT
>JAHDVN010000603.1 GCA_023384635.1 Thermoanaerobaculia bacterium | reverse complement strand
GCGGAGGGGCCCGCGGGATCCGGGGGCGTGGGCGGGGAGCCTCCCCGCGGGACGGCCGCGGAGCGCCGGGCCCCGCGGAGCCGGGGCGCCCGCGAACCCCGGCGGGGGGCACGTGCGCGGGGAAACCGGGCGGCCTAGCGTGCCGTTCTGAAAGGGCAGGGATCGTCATGGCCAGTCACTTCATCGCCGACATCATCGAGCACGACCTCGCCACCGGCCGGCACAGCGAGATCCGCACCCGCTTCCCGCCGGAGCCGAACGGCTACCTCCACATCGGGCACGCCAAGTCGATCTGCCTGAACTTCGGGCTCGCGGCCAAGTACGGCGGCACCTGCAACCTCCGCTTCGACGACACGAACCCGACCAAGGAGGAGGAGGAGTACGTCGCCTCGATCAAGCAGGACGTGCGCTGGCTCGGCTTCGACTGGGAGGAGCGCGAGCACTACGCCTCGGACTACTTCGAACAGCTCTACCAGTGGGCCGAGCAGCTGATCCAGGCGGGCAAGGCGTACGTGGACGACCTCTCGGTCGAGGAGATCCGCGAGCACCGCGGCCCCTGGAACGAGCCGGGGCGCGAGAGCCCGTACCGGGAGCGCCCCGTGGCCGAGAACCTCGACCTCTTCCGCCGCATGCGGGCCGGGGAGTTCCCGGACGGCGCCCGCGTCCTGCGCGCCAAGATCGACATGGCCTCCGGCAACGTGAACCTGCGCGACCCCGTGATGTACCGGATCCTCCACGCCGCGCACCACCGCACCGGCGACGCTTGGTGCATCTACCCGATGTACGACTGGGCGCACGGTCAGTCGGACTCGATCGAGCGGATCACGCACTCGATCTGCACCCTGGAGTTCGAGGACCACCGGCCGCTCTACGACTGGTTCGTGCGCGAGCTGGGGATCTTCCCCCCCCGCCAGATCGAGTTCGCGCGTCTGAACCTGACGCACACCGTGATGTCGAAGCGCAAGCTCCTGCGCCTGGTCGAGGAGGGGGTGGTCGCGGGCTGGGACGACCCGCGCCTGCCGACGATCGCGGGGCTGCGCCGCCGCGGCGTCCCGCCCGCGGCGATCCGGGAGTTCGCCGAGCGGATCGGGGTCACGAAGCAGGAGAGCGTGGTGGAGCTCGCTCTGCTCGAGCACTGCGTGCGCGAGGAGCTCAACCGCTCGGCGCCGCGCCGCATGGCGGTGCTCCGCCCGCTCAAGCTCACGCTCGTCGACTGGCCGGAGGGAAAACACGAGGAGCTCGCCGCGGTCAACAACCCCGAGGACGAGACCGCCGGCACCCGTCCGGTGCGCTTCGGCCGCGAGCTCTGGAT
>JAHDVN010000602.1 GCA_023384635.1 Thermoanaerobaculia bacterium | reverse complement strand
TGCGGCCGGGCGCACCGCGGGCACGGTTTACGGGACGTTGGGCGGGGACCGCGACGGAAGGAGACGGATGACGAGACCGCGCTTCGCACTCTGGACGTCGGTGGGGGCTCGAAGACGATGAGAGGCACGGGCCGCTCCAGGGTGACTGGCTGGGCGAGCACGACGCCCCGGAGGAGACGAGGGGCTCGCGCGCAGTGACCCCAGGGGGGTGGGGGCACCCTGGAGCGTGGGGCGAGGGGCGTGACAGCGGCCTCTGGCTGGCGCGGCGCTCGCCTGCCCGGGCCTCGGTAGCAGGCTCGCCTCCCCGACAAGCAGGTCACGAAGCGGGGCTCGATTTCGGCGCGAGTCCCCGGTTCAGCGCTTCCCCCGAATGCGAGGTTTGGCCTTCAGCCGTCAGCTGCGATGCCGAGGGCGGTCACCGATCCGCTGCGGCGACTGGGGACCGCCTCCTGTTCTAACGCCCGGCAAGGGTGACTGCGTGAAGGTCGAGGGTGAGAGCGCGACTGCTGCTTCCCGGCGAGGCGACGTGCGGCCTTTACCTCGTGGACTTACTCGATCGCGTTCGGCACTGGGAGGAGTAGGGACCGCCGCAGGGCTTCAGGGGCAGTCGGCCTTCACCGGCGGCCGGTAGTAGGCGCTGGAGGGATCCCGGAAGTCGTTCCAGGAGATTGCGCCGCAGGCGCTGCAGTAGCCGGCGCCCCACCGCGTGAAATGGGAGAGGGGACTCAGGGGACCCAGCCCCGGCACGTCGATTACCGTGAGGCCGTAGCAGTGCCGACCGGCCGCCTCCTCCGTCTCGAAGGCCGCGGCCACCCTGGGATCGCTCCAGCCGTGCCAGCCAGGGCCGCCCCAGCACCCGCCGCTCTGCTGGCCGCAGTGCGGGCAGCGCCCGGCCAGCCGGCGTCGGTCGATCTCGAGGAAGCCGGGCGGCGGGAGGAGCTTCGGACCGTGCCGGTCTGAAGCGACGCCCTTCGGGGCGAGGGAGAACGGCGGACGCGGATAGTCGAGACGCCAGCCGGGGACCAGCGGGTTCCACTGCCAGGCGCCGCCAAGCACGGCCGCCGGCGGCGGCGAGGTCGGCTCGCGATGCCGGTACTCGATCTCCCGGCCCGGCCCGAATCGCCAGGTGGTGTGAGGCCAGTCAGGGTCTCGGTCCCGGGAACCGCCTGGACCGTCGTGGTCGGCCCTCGCCGGCACCGGCGGGGTGAAGAGTGCGAGCTGATCGGCCATCGCGGACATTTCAGAACGCGCCCCGCTGGCGGAGGGAGACAAAGGCGGGTGTCTCTCCGATGATGATGTGGTCCACGACCCGGAC
>JAHDVN010000135.1 GCA_023384635.1 Thermoanaerobaculia bacterium | reverse complement strand
GCCTGCCGGCCGTACCTCGTGCGCGAGGCGCTCCTGCTCGCCCCCCGGCTCGCGGCGGTGCTGGCGCTCGGCGGCGCGGCCCACGGCGGCTGGCTCGCGGCGTGGGCCGGGGCCAGCGGGCGGCCCCTGCCACGGCCCCGCCCCCGCTTTGCCCACGGCGCGGCGCACGATCTCGGCGGTGGACTCCGCCTCTTCGACGCCTACCATCCGTCGCAGCAGAACACCTTCACCGGCCGCCTCACCCCGGCGATGATGGACGAGGTGCTCGCGGCGGTGGCGGTGCACCTGCGGGCGAGCCGCGCCGCGCCGCCGGTCGGCTAGACTCCGCGGGTGGCCACGCACCAGCTCGTCCTCGTCCTCGACTTCGGCTCCCAGTACACGCAGCTCATCGCCCGCCGGGTGCGGGAGAACCGGGTCTACTGCGAGGTGCACCCGTTCGACCTGCCGGTGGAGGAGATCCGCCGCCGCGCCCCGATCGGCCTGATCCTCTCCGGCGGCCCGCAGAGCGTCTACGATCCGGGCGCCCCGCTCGCCGACCCGGGGCTCTTCGCCCTCGGGCTTCCGGTGCTCGGCATCTGCTACGGCATGCAGGCGATGGCGCAGGCGCTCGGCGGGCGCGTCGAGGCCGCGGGGCGGCGCGAGTACGGCCGGGCCGAGGTGGAGGTGGCGGGGGAGTCCGTCCTCTTCGCCGGCCTCGGACCGCGGGAGACCGTCTGGATGAGCCACGGCGACCAGGTGACCGGGCCGCCGGAGGGTTTCTCGGTGCCGGCGCGCACGGAGAACGCGGCGGTGGTGGCCCTCGAGCGCGCGGACCGCTGCCTGTTCGGGATCCAGTTCCATCCCGAGGTCTCGCACACGGTCTCCGGCGGCGCGCTGCTGCGCAACTTCCTCTTTCGCGCCTGCGGCGCCCGCGGCGACTGGGGGATGGCTTCCTACCTCGAGGAGGCGGCGGCCGAGATCCGGGAGCGGGTCGCCGGCGGTCGCGTGCTCTGCGGGATCTCGGGGGGCGTCGACTCGGCGGTCACCGCGGCGCTGCTCAAGCGCGCGATCGGCGGGCAGTTGGCGGCGGTTTTCGTCGACACCGGCCTGCTGCGCCAGGGGGAGCGGCTGCAGGTGGAGCAGAGCCTGACCGCCGGGCTCGGCATCCCGGTGATCACCGCCGACGCCGGGGCCGACTTCCTCGGCGCGCTGGCCGGCATCGAGGACCCGGAGGCCAAGCGCAAGACGATCGGGCGCGTTTTCATCGAGGTCTTCGAGCGCGAGGCGGCGAAGCTCGCCGGCGTGCGCTTCCTGGCCCAGGGGACGCTCTACCCGGACGTCATCGAGTCGACGTCGGTGAAGGGCCCGTCGGCGGTCATCAAGTCCCACCACAACGTCGGCGGGCTGCCCGAGCGCCTCGGCTTCGAGCTCGTCGAGCCGCTGCGCTGGCTGTTCAAGGACGAGGTGCGGCAGCTCGGCCGCGAGCTGGGGCTGCCGGAGGAGTTCATCGGGCGGCACCCGTTCCCGGGGCCGGGGCTGGCGGTGCGGATCCTCGGTGAGGTGACGGCCGAGCGGGTGGCGCTGCTGCAGCGGGCCGACGCCATCTTCCTCGAGGAGCTGCGCGAGGCCGGGCAGTACGAGAAGACGAGCCAGGCGTTCGTCGTCCTGCTGCCGGTCAAGAGCGTGGGCGTGATGGGCGACTTCCGCACCTACGAGCACGTGGCGGCGCTGCGCGCGGTGGAGACCCACGACTTCATGACCGCCGACTGGAGCCCGCTCCCGCACGAGCTCCTGGGCCGGGTGGCGAACCGGATCGTCAACGAGGTGCGGGGGATCAACCGCGTGGTCTACGACGTCACCAGCAAGCCGCCGGCGACGATCGAGTGGGAGTGAGGCGATGGCGACGAACGGCAGACCTCCGCTCCCCGCGCTCGCCGTCGACGGACTCTCGCTCGACCTCGCCCGCTTCGAAGCGGTGGTGCGCGGCCGGGCGCTCCCGGTGCTCACCGACACGGCGCGCGAGCGGATCGCCGCCGCGCGTGCCGTGATCGAGCGGGCGGCGAGCGGCGACGCGCCGGTCTACGGCGTCAACACCGGCTTCGGCAACCTCGCCGACGTGCGCATCGGGCGCGAGGATCTCGAGACGCTCCAGGAGCGGCTCGTCCTCTCCCACGCCGCCGGCACCGGCGAACCGCTCGCCGAGGAGGAGGTGCGGGGCATGCTGCTGCTGCGCGCCAACACCCTCTCCCGCGGCCACTCCGGGGTGCGGGTCGAGCTCGTCGAGCGGCTGCTCGCGATGCTCGCCGCCGGCGTCCATCCGGTCGTGCCGTCGCGCGGCTCGGTGGGGGCCTCGGGGGACCTGGCGCCGCTCGCCCACCTCGCGCTGCCCTTGATCGGACGCGGCGAGGCGCTCCTCGGCGGCGAGCGCCTGCCGGGGGCCGAGGCGATGGCGCGGGCGGGCCTCTCGCCGCTGCGCCTGGCGGTGCGCGAGGGGCTGGGACTCATCAACGGCACGCAGGCGATGACCGCGCTCCTCGCGCTGGCGGCTCTCGAGGCGCGGCGGCTGGTGCGGATCGCCGACCTGGTCGGCGCGCTGTCGACCGACGCGCTGCGCGGCACCGACACCGCCTTCGACGCGCGCATCCACGCCGTGCGGCCCCATCCGGGGCAGCGCGCGTCGGCCGCGAACCTGGCCCGGCTGCTGGCCGGCTCGGCGATCCGCGAGTCGCACCGGCAGGGGGACGTGCGGGTGCAGGATCCCTACTCGCTGCGCTGCATGCCGCAGGTCCACGGCGCGGTGCGCGACGTCCTCGCCGACGTCGAGGCGAAGCTCGCAGTGGAGATGAACGCGGCCACCGACAACCCGCTGGTCTTCGCGCGCGAGGGGGAGACGCTCTCGGGCGGGAACTTCCACGGCGCCCCGATCGCCTTCGCCGCCGACTTTCTCGCCATCGCGCTCGCCGAGCTCGCCTCGATCTCCGAGCGCCGGACGGAGAAGCTCACCAACCAGGCCTTCTCGGCGCTGCCGCCGTTCCTGGTCGAGGATGCGGGCCTGAACTCGGGCTTCATGATCGCGCAGGTCACGGCGGCGGCCCTGGTCTCGGAGAACAAGACCCTCGCCCACCCGGCCTCGGTCGACTCGATCCCGACCTCCGCGGACAAGGAGGACCACGTCTCGATGGGGATGTGGGCGGCGCTCAAGTGCCGCCGCGTGGCCGCCAACGTCCGCAAGGTGCTCGCGATCGAGCTGCTCGCCGCCGCCCAGGGCGTCGACCTGCTCCGCCCGCTCGCGACCAGCGCCCCGCTCGCGCGGCTCCACGCGCTGCTGCGCACGGCGGTGCCGAAGTGGGAGGACGACCGGGAGATGGCCCCCGACATCGAGGCCGCCGAGGCGCTGCTCGCCGGCCCGATCGACCCCCTCCTCGCGCAGCTCGGCTGACCGGGCTGGCGCTCCGCGCCGAACGGCAGCAAAGAAAACGGGCCGGGGGTCGCCCCCCGGCCCGAGTCGTCTACCCCTCTGGAGAGAGGCTCAGCTGCGGCGGCGCCGGAGCGCGCCGAGGCCGAGGCCGGCGAGCGCGAGGCCGAGCAGCGCCGCACCCGCGGCGCCGAGGGTCGGGATCTCGAGGACCGAGGGAACCGGGCCGGAGTCCTCGACCGTGAGCTGGACCGGCACGACCACGAGATCGGTGCCGTTGCCCGGGCCCGCGTCGGGGTCGTTGCTCTCGACGCAGAGGTTGCCGGTGTAGGTGCCCGGCGCCAGGCCGGTCGAATCGAAGGTGGCGGTGACCGCGGTGTTCGCCCCGCCCGCCGTCGAGCCGTTGGCGGGAGCGACGCTCAGCCACGGGATGTCGACCGCCTGCTGGCAGGGCCCGGCCTCGAGCGTGACGTCGTCGACGAAGAAGTTCGTGGTGGCGCTGCCGAAGACCTCCGAGTTGAACTCGAGGGTGTGGGCGCCGCCGTCGGCGTAGGCGCTCACGTCGAGGGTGATCTGCCGGTAGCCGAGGACGCCGCACGCCGGGTCGGCGGCCGTGGTCTGCCAGATCTGGGTGCCGTCGATGTTCACCTCGAGGTAGTCCGCGGCGGCGCCCGAGCAGACGAACTGCTCGACCCAGAAGCTCAGGGTGGCAGCACCTCCCACGGGGATCGTCACCGACTGGCTGACGCTCGCGGCCTCGAAGGCGGCGATGCCGCCGAACCAGGCCCACCAGCCACCGGTGAGCGGGCCCGTGCCGGTGCCGGTGCCGCAGCCTGCGATGTCGCACAGCGGCGTGCCGAAGTTCGTGGAGGCCTCGGTCCAGAACGGATTGGGCGTGGCGGCCTCGAAGCTGCCGTCCTGGACGACGTCGGCGAGGGCCGCGTCGATCAGGTTGGCGAGCTCCTTGGCCGAGCGCTGCACCGGGGCCGGGGTGCCGAGCCGCTCCGGGCTCGTGCCACCGGGCACCGGGGCCGCGAAGGTGGTGTTCTCCTCGCCGATCGTCCAGACGAGGTCGGCCTCTCCGGTGTTGGCGATGGTGAGGGCTTGCTGGGTGGTGGTGTCGGGAGCCTGGGTGGCGGCCAGCGAGAGCGGCGAGACGTCGATCGCCGGCGGCTGCTGGATGGTGCCGCTCGTGATGACGAGGCACCAGCCGTTGGCGAGGCTGCCGGTGTCGCCGCCCGTGTCGTCGGCGACGTAGAGGCTCCAGGTGCCGTTCGGGTCGATGCCGTTGAAGGCGGAGAGAGCGGTGGCCGCGGAGGTGGCCGGAGCCGGAGCGGGGAGGTTGTCTCCGGGCTCGTAGTTCGTCGGGAGATAGGTGCCGGAGCTGATCGCGCTGGAGTCGGGAAGCTGTCCGGCCGCGCCGTCGTCGAAGACGAGATTCACGTTCACGAGGTCGGTGCTGCCGCCCGCGTCGGACATCAGCATCAGGTTCTGGCCCCCGGGGGCGACGAGCAGGATGTCGAGGTCGTCCGGCCAGGTGTGGTTGAGGCCGTTGATCTGGACGTCGACGTCGGTCACGACCCCGGTGAGGGCGGCGACCGCGATGTCGGTCGGGTAGACCGAGGCGGCGCCGCTCGAGGGGATGGTGAGGGCCGTCGTGTTGCAGATCGGGGTCGGCTGCGCCATCGCGGCCGCGGTGCCGAGCGACACCACCGCCAGCACGGCGACGGCGATTCTCGTGAGCTTCTTCATCTAGCTTCTTTCCTCCTCCAGGTCGATTGAGTGATGATCGAACCGCACGGACTGCACGAACTTCGGCGCACCATACCACAGGCCCGCCGCGCAGCGAAGCCGGGGGGAGGCGAGGGAATGCGGAGCCGGGGACTCCGACCCCGGCGCGCGCCCCGCGGCTGCGCGGCGGGGGCGCGATCGCCGTCACTCCGGCCACGCCCTTGGCGCGCGGGGGGATCTTCGCGATCGCCCGGCCCGCGTCGGCCTTCACCCGCGCGAGGCGCTCCGGGGCGGCGAGGAGCTGGTCGGCGAGGGCCTTCTTCTCGCGCAGCAGCTCGTCGGTGAGCGGCCGGCCGAAGGTGCGCAGCGGGGCGATCTCGAAGCCGTGCTTGCGGAAGAGGCGGTAGATCTCCTTCACGCGCTCCAGGTCGATCGAGCGGCCGAGCGTGAAGCACTCGAACCGCCCCTCCATCGCGAGCAGCGCGGCCTCGGCGAGACAGGCGTAGGCGACGCCCGGAGGAAGCCCGATGTCGCGGTCGAAGTGGGCCGGTCCGGGGATCACCACCTCGCCGCTCTCGACTACCAGCACGTCGGGGCGCAGTGCCGCCTCCTCGGCGGAGATGTCCGGCGGCAGCGCGACGTCGAGGACGACCGCGCCCGGCTTGCACTGGCTCACGTCGAGCACGCGCTGGCCGAAGGCCGAGGTCGCGGTCACGATCAGGTCGCAGTCGCCGACCCAGCGCGCGGTGGTGAGGTCCGTGACCACCTTCGCGCCGGGGGTTTCCGCGAGGATCCGTGCCTCGAGCGCGGCGAGGCGCTCCGGCTCGATCGAGACCAGCACCACGTCCTCGACCGCCGCCGCGAGGAGGCGCGCGCAGACCGAGCCGATCGCCCCGGTGGCGCCGACGACCATCGCCTTGCCGTGCGCGAGGTCGGGAAACCCCATCCGCCGCGCCGTGATCTTGGCCGTCTCCAGCGTCGCGGCGATGGTGAGGCTGTTGCCGCTGGTGACGGCGAGGGGGGCGCGCCGGGCGACCGTGACGCCGGCGTCGCCCACCACCTTGGTGAACGCTCCGAGTCCGAGGATCCGGGCCCCCTCGCGGGCGGCGCGGCGGGCGGTGCGATCGAGGCGGCGGTAGGTGAACTCCGGCGGGCGGGTGAGCATCTGGCGCGGCGTGGCGCCGATGGTGTAGAGAGCCCCCTCGATCCGCTGGCCGGTGGCGGGCGAGCGCCCGCCGGCGACCCGACCGAAGGCGAGCGGGGGGAGGTGGGCCATCATCCGCTCGACGAGGCGGCGGGGCAGGGCGCGCGCCCAGCGGAAGGCCGGGTGCCGGAAGACGTGATCCACCGTGAGCGGGTGCATCACGAAGGCGAAGCGGTGCACCTCGGAGTCCCCTGGCGCCTGCGGCCGGGCCGTCTCGTTCATGCTCGTCGTCCCCCTCGGCGGCCCCCGGCCCGCCTCCCCGGGCCCGGTGCGCCGCACGTTCAGCGAGTGCCTGTTTCGCACACCGAGGATCGCACTCCGCGCGGAGAAACGCCACCCCCATCTCGCGCGGGATCTGCCATGCCGCGAAACGGCGATCTCGACGCGCCGCGGCATGCTCGCGCGCTAGAATTCCGCCATGAACTCCGACCACCGCTCCCTTCCCCGTCCCGTCCGCGCGCCGCGCGGCGGCGAGCTCTCCTGCCGCGGCTGGCAGCAGGAGGCGGCGCTGCGCATGCTCATGAACAACCTCGACCCGGAGGTCGCCGAGCGCCCCGACGACCTCGTGGTCTACGGCGGCTCGGGCCGCGCCGCGCGCAACTGGGAGTGCTTCGATGCTCTGGTGCGCACGCTCCGGCGGCTCGGCGGAGACGAGACCCTGCTCGTCCAGTCGGGCAAGCCGGTGGCGGTCTTCCGCACCCACGCCGGTGCGCCGCGGGTCCTCATCGCGAACTCCAATCTGGTCCCGAAGTGGGCGACGATCGACGAGTTCCGGCGCCTCGAGGGGCTCGGCCTCACGATGTACGGGCAGATGACCGCCGGCTCGTGGATCTACATCGGCACGCAGGGGATCCTGCAGGGGACGTTCGAGACCCTGGCGGAGTGCGCGCGCCAGCACTTCGGCGGCACGCTCGCGGGCCGCCTCACGGTGACCGCCGGCCTCGGCGGCATGGGCGGCGCCCAGCCGCTCGCGGTGACCATGAACGAGGGGGTCTGTCTCGCGGCCGAGGTCGACCGGTCGCGGATCGAGAAGCGGCTAGCGACGCGCTACCTCGACGAGCTGGCGCCGTCGCTCGAGGCCGGCATCGCTCGCGCCCTCGCGGCGAAGGAACGGAAGGAGGCGGTCTCGATCGGCGTGGAGGCGAACGCCGTCGACCTGCTCGAGGCGCTGCTCGTGCGCGACCTCGTTCCCGAGGTGCTCACCGACCAGACCTCGGCCCACGACGCCCTCCAGGGCTACGTGCCGCACGGGATCCCCTATGCCGAGGCGCTGGCACTGCGCGCCGCCGATCCCGGCGCCTACGTACGGCGCTCGATGGCCTCGATGGCGGCGCACGTGCGGGCGATGCTCGCCCTGCAGGGCCGAGGGGCGGTCACCTTCGACTACGGCAACAACCTGCGCGGCCAGGCGCGCGACGCCGGGGTCGCGGAGGCGTTCGAGATCGGCGGCTTCGTGCCGCTCTTCGTGCGCCCGCTCTTCTGCACCGGCAAGGGGCCGTTCCGGTGGGCGGTGCTCTCGGGCGATCCGGCCGACCTCGCCGCGACCGACGAGGCGGTGCTCGCTCTCTTCCCGGAGGACCGCGCGCTCGCGCGCTGGATCCGCATGGCGCGCGAGCGGGTGGCGTTCCAGGGCCTGCCGTCGCGGATCTGCTGGCTCGGCTACGGCGAGCGGGCGCGCGCCGGGCTCGCCTTCAACGAGCTGGTGGCGAGCGGGCGGGTGAGCGCGCCGATCGTCATCGGCCGCGACCACCTCGACTGCGGCTCGGTCGCCTCGCCGTACCGCGAGACCGAGGGGATGCGCGACGGCTCCGACGCGATCGCCGATTGGCCGCTGCTCAACGCGCTGGTCAACGCCGTCAACGGCGCCACCTGGGTCTCGTTCCACCACGGCGGCGGCGTGGGGATCGGCAACAGCCTCCACGCCGGGATGGTGGTGGTCGCCGACGGCACGCCCGAGGCGGCCCGCCGGCTCGAGCGCGTGCTCACCACGGACCCGGGGCTGGGCGTGGCGCGGCACGCCGACGCCGGCTCCCCCGAGGCGGTCGCCTGCGCCCGCGAGCGCGGGGTCGACCTGCCGATGATCACCTCCTGAGTGCGGGAGCATCAGCGGCGGGACGCGGGGGCAGAACGGGCCGGACCGGGCCTCCCGGACCGGCTCGCCTGGGCGCTGCTCCTCCTCTCGCCGGCGTCGCTGCTGCTGGCGCCGCTGCCGCGGCTCGCGGTCGCGGCGCTGCTGCTGGCGGCGGGCTGGCGCCTGCGCCGCGCCTCGCGCCGGGACGGTCGGATCGCCGCCGCGGGCTTCGGCCTGCTCCTGGCCCTCGCCCTCGCCTGCCTTCCCGGCCCGTGGCGTCTCGCGGGAGGCGACGTCGCGCGCGATCCGGAGAGTCTCCGTTCGGCCTGGACTGCGGAGTGGCGCCGCCTCGGAGCGGCGGCTGAGCGCGCCGCCGCCGTTCTCGGCGCGGCGGAAGGGCTCTCCGAGCAGCGGTCGCGGAACTTCGAGGTGCTGGCGCGCGAGGCGGCGCGGGAGCCCCGCCTCCACCTCGCCCTCCTCGATCCGGACGGGGTCGCCGTGGCCTGGGCGGGCAGCGGGTTGGTGCCCGACCTGCGATCCCGGGAGCTGCCGGAGACGGGACGAGCGGTGCGCACGAGCTACGGCGCGGCCGCGCTGGTCGAGACGCGGGCGGTGCGCGGGGAGGGAGAGAGACCGTGGCGGCTCGTGGTCGCACGCCCTCTCGCCCTGGACCGGCACGGCCACCCGGCCGAGCCGCTCGGCGGCCGGAGGATCGGCCTGCGGCCGGTCTTCCCGGCCCCCGGCGCGCCGCTCCCCGCGGGCTGGTTCGCGGCGGGCGGGGAGGGGCTGCCACCGGTCCACTTCGACCCGGGTCGGCCCGTCGTCGGCGCGGCGCTCGCCGGCGCCGGGGCGCGGTG
>JAHDVN010000134.1 GCA_023384635.1 Thermoanaerobaculia bacterium | reverse complement strand
ACCTCGAGTTCCTGGCGCTGCCGGAGCTCACGCTGGCGAGCCCGGTCGACGCTTTCGAGTTGCGGGTCGACGCGCGCTCGGCGCTGGTGGCGGGGCCACTGCCGCACGGCGGCGGGGCCGCCGCGCCGGCCGAGGTGCGGGCGCTCGATCGCCACGCGCCGGAGCGCGCCTACAGCTACTCGGCTCCCAACGGTGACCCGTGGTACGACCAGCGCCTGCTCGCCTGGGGCGCGCCGGCCGCGACGGCGCGGACCTTCGACCTGCCCGACCTCGCCCCGGGCCCGGTGGCGCTCACCGTGGAGCTCTGGGGCGGGCTCGACTTCCCCGAGCCCGGCCCGGATCACCACGTCGTGGTGCGGCTCAACGGCAGCGAGCTCGCCGCCGAGCGGTTCGACGGCCTCGTGCCGTGGACGCGGACCTTCGAGGTCGAGGGGCTGGTCGCGGAAACCGGCAACCAGCTCGAGATCGCGCTGCCCTCCGACACCGGGCACGAGTTCGACATCGTGCACCTGGAGGGGTTCGCGGTCGCGTACCCGCGCCGGGCGGTGGCGCGGGAGGGGCGGTTCGAGGGGCGTCCGGGCGGGCGGGCCTACGAGGTCGAGGGCTTCGGGTCCGAGCCGGTCTCGGTCTGGCTCGGCGGCCGGCGGCCGGCGGCCGGGGAGCTGCTGCCGAAGGGCGGCCGGATCACGGTGCCGGACGGCGAGCGCGAGGCCTGGGCGGCGTCGCCCGCGGCGCTCCGCCGTCCGGCGGTGCAGGCCCGGATCCCGGCGGCCAAGACGCACGCGCGGGCCGCGTACGCGATCGTGACCCACCCGGCGTTCGCGGAGCACCTCGGGCCGCTCGTGGGCCTGCTCGCCGGTCGGGGCCTGACGGTGGACGTGACGACGGTGGACCGGATCTACGCGGCGTACAGCGACCATGCGGCCTCGGCGGAGGCGATCGGGAGCTTCCTGGCCGCCTCGCGGCGGCAGGGTGGGCTGCGCTACGCGCTGCTGGTGGGCGCGGACAGCTTCGACCCGCACGATCACCTGGGGCTGGGCTCGATCTCGTACCTGCCGACGGCCTACCGGGCGCTCCACCCGGTGATCCACTTCGCGCCGAGCGACGAGGCGCTGGCCGACCTCGACGGCGACAGCGTCCCGGACTTCCCGCTGGGCCGGCTGCCGGTGCGGCGTCTGGCGGACCTCGACGCGGCGGTGGGGAAGCTCGCGGCGTGGGAGGCCAACCTCGGCCGGGCGCGCGAGGCGCTGTTGGTGGCGGGGGCGTCGGACGACGCCGGGCGCGGGGTGGCGACGATCAACGAGACGTACGCCGCGAGCCTCGCGGGCTGGGGCGCGACGCTGGCGCAGGTGGACGATCTGGGCGCCGCGGAGACGCGGCGGCGGACGCTGGCGGCACTCGAGGCCGGCACGCCGCTGGTGAGCTACGTCGGGCACTCGTCGTCGAGCCAGTGGGACTTCACGCCGGTGCTGCGCTGGAGCGACGTCGCGGGGCTGGAGAACGCGTCGCGGCCCTCGCTCGTGGCACAGTGGGGCTGCTGGAACAGCTACCACGTGGATCCCGCGTACCACGCGATGTCGTCCGAGCTGCTCTTCGCCCCGAACGGCGGCGCGGCGGCGGCGATCGGGGCGACGACGCTCACGAGCGAAGCCTCGCACCGGGCGCTCGGGCAGCTCTTCTTCGAGGAGATCGGCAAGGGGACGGCGCGCACGCTGGGCGACGCCTTCCTTTCCGCGAAGCGGCGGCTGCACGCGGCGCAGGGCGCGGGAGCCGCGGACGCGCTGCTCGGCATGACGCTCCTCGGCGACCCGGCGATGCCGCTGCCGACCGCCGCCGCCTTCGCGGGGCGGCGCTGATCCTCCGGCCGCCCGGGCGCACTCCCGGGCGGCCGCTTCCTCACTCCACGGTCACCCGCACCAGGCGCGAGCGCGCGCCGGTGAACGGCACGCGCGCCTGGAAGACGTGCTCGCCGGGGACGAGCGGCCAGCGCAGCTCGTAGGGGCTCTCGACGGTGGCGAGCGGGCGGCCGTCGAGGTACCAGACGAGCTGCGGGGCGGGCGGGTCGACGACGGCGCGCAGCGCCACCGTGCGCAGGTGCGCCGGGGTCTCCGGATCGCGGAGCAGGCGGCTCCCGGGCTCGGGGGAGATCACCTCGACCCGCGGCTCGGCGCCGGCGAGCGCGATCGTCGCGGCGGTCAGCTCCTCGGTTCCGGCATCTCGCTTCGCCGCGAGCGCCTGCGTGGCGAGCCAGGCGGCGTAGCGCGGCGGCAGCGTGACCTCGGCGCGCCACTCGACGGCGGAGGGCGGGCTCCCGGCGCGCGCCGGGCGGCCGGTGCGGCGGTCGAGGGCGACGAGGCGGTGAGCGGTGCAGTCGGCGGGCGGCGGCGCGTCGCCGGGCAGCCACTCGATCCGCGCGCCGCCGCAGGCGGCGGTGGTGCGGCCCCCCGAGAGCGGGCAGAGGCGCTCGCGCCGCCAGCCGCGCGGCGCGGGGAAGTCGGGGCGGCCGATCCCCTCGCTCCCCGGGCCGTGCAGATGGAGGAGCACCTCCCGCACGAGGCCGGCGGCGACCCGGTAGCCGGAGAGGTGGCTCATCGGCCGCTCGTCCGGGTCGCCGACCCAGGCGCCCACGAGGAAGCGCTCCGACCAGGCGACCGTCCAGGCGTCGCGGTAGCGCGACGAGGTGCCGGTCTTCACCGCCACCGGGAACGGGTACTCGGTCGATCCCATCCTCGGGAAGGTCGGGAGGCGCGCCTGCGGGTCGGCGAGGAAGAGGGTGACGAGGCGCGCCGTCTCCTCGGAGAAGAGGCGCCGGCCCTCGGCTGCGGGCTCGGCGGCGCTCCGCGCAGTCCAGGCGAGCTCGTGCCGCCGGCCGTCGCCGGCGAGCGCGGTGTAGGCGCCGACGAGCTGCTCGAGGCTCACCGGCAGCGCGCCGATGGCGAGCCCGAGGCCGTAGCGGCGCGCCGGGGTGCGGCCGTCGTGGAGGCCGAGGTCGGCGAAGAGGCCGTAGGCGCGATCGAGGCCGAGCCGGGCCGCGAGGTCGACCGCCGGTACGTTGCGCGAGTTGGCGAGCGCGGCGCGCGGGAGCAGCGGCCCGAGGAAGCGCCCGTCGGCGTTGACGATGCCGCCGGGGCCGGGGCCGAGGTCGTCGAGCACCGTGGCCGGGGAGATCTCGCCGCGCTCGAGCGCGAGGGCGTAGAGGAACGGCTTGAGCGTCGAGCCCGACGAGCGCGGCAGGTGCAGGTAGTCGATCGCCCCGGCGCGGTCGGCGTCGAAGTAGCCGGTCGAGCCGACCGCGGCGAGCACCTCCCAGCTCTCCCGCGCCACCACCAGCACCGCGGCGTTGCCGGCGCCGCGGTCGGCGGCGGCGAGCACGGCCTCGGCGGCGATCCCCTCGACCGCCTCCTGCAGCTCGAGGTCGAGCGTGGTCTCGAGGAGCGGCCGCCGGAGGCGCTCGCCGTCCGGGATCCGCTCGCCGAGCGCGAGCAGCGGGTGGAGCGCGGCGCGCGGACGGCTGGCCCGCCAGGGGAGGCGGAGGCGGGCGATCTCGCCGCGCGCCACCGCCAGGTCGTGGGCCCCCAGGACGCCCTCGGCGGCGAGCCGCGCGAGGATCCGCTCGCCGCGCGCGACGGCGCGGGCGCGCCCCTCGGCGGTGAACGGGTCGTGGCGGGCCGGCGCCTGCGGGATGGCGCAGAGGAAGGCGACCTCGGCCCAGGAGAGGTCCTCGACCGGCTTGTCGAGGTAGCGCCGCGCCGCGTAGGCGATGCCGTGGATGCGGTGGCCGTAGGGGACGATGCGCAGGTAGTGGGCGAGGAGCGCCGGGCGCCCGTGGCGCGCGGTGAGCGCCAGCGCGGTCGCCGCCTCGATCCCCTTGCGCAGGTAGCCGCGCGGCCCCGGGCTCTGCAGGCGCGCGATCTGCATCGCGATCGTCGAGGCCCCGGAGACCCGCCGCCCGGCGGCGAGGTTCTGGCGCACGGCGCGGGCGACCGCCAGCGGGTCGACCCCGGGGTGGAGGGAGAAGCGGCGGTCCTCGAGCGCCAGCGTCGCCGCCGCCACGCGCTCGGGCACCTCGGGCAGCGGCCAGAAGCCGAGCCGTTCGTCACCCGTGTCGGGCAGCTCGCCGAGGAAACGGCCGGCGCGGTCGCGGACGAGGAGCGTCGGCGCCGGCGCCTCGAGCCCCGAGCGGAGGAGCGCGAGAAAGCCGGTCGCGAGCGCCGGCAGGGCGAGCGCGAGGAGCGCGCGACGCGCGACGACCCGCCGGCGCCAGGCCGTCACCGCTCGGGCCGGGGGGCGATCTCGACCGTGGCCCCGGCGCTCGTGCCCACCACGCTCGCGTCGTACATCATCTCCACCTTCGCCGGCGGTTGCACGAAGGTGCCGGGAATCTGCGCGCGCAGGCGGAAGTAGAGCTCGTACGTCCCCTTCGGCAGCGCGTCGAAGTAGAACGCGGCCTGGTCGTCGAGGAAGGCGGCGTAGGTCGGGTCGAGCGTCGCCCTCCCGCTCGGCCGCGCCTCCGGGGGCGCGGTCTCGAGCGCCGGGTTGAGCGGCTCGAAGCCGGCCGCCAGCGGCACCACGACGGCAACGTAGTGGCGGTCCTCCGGGTTCACGATCTGGATCCGCTCCTCGACGATCTCTCCCTGGACGAGCTCGACGCGCGCCCCGGGCCGGTCGACCGCCACCTGCTCCGGCGGCGCCGCACCGACCCCGCCGCGGTGCACGAGCTGGGTGCGGCGCAGCACGAATCCCTCCTGGCGCGGCGTCGCCTCCGAGCCCGGCGCGGCCGGGAGATAGGAGAGCTCGGCGGCGGCCGAGAGGGGAGCGGGGGCGTCCTCTGCGACCGCGAGCTCGGCCGCGCCCGGTGCCTCCGAACGCCACTGCAGAGCGGGCTTCGCGCCGCCGACCTCGAGGCGCTCGGCGCGGCCCCCGAGACGGAGCTCGGCGCGCGCCATCGGTGCGTCGCGTCCCTCGGACAGGAGCTCGGAGAGGGCCAGGATGGCGGCGGCGTTGGCGTTCGTGCTCCCCCAGCCGTCGCCTCGTCCGAGCGCCACGAGCGCGCCGGCGAGCAGAGTGAAGCGCCGCTCCCGCTCGGGCGAGCGCGGGAGGGGCCGCAGCGCGCGGAGCATCTCGGCCATGGTGCGGGCGTCGGAGGGGAGGAGGCGTCCGTCGACCGGCCGGTCCTCCCCGGCGAGGCCGCCGAAGATCTCGCGCCCCTGGTGGAGGCGCACGCCGATCCCCTCCCAGAGGGCGTCGGCGAGCGGGCCGGTGGCCGGGGCCTCCCCCTGCCCGGCGCGCTGGAAGGCGGCGAGCACACCGGCGCGCCCCTCCAGGTCGAGGAACTGCGCGCGCCGCGCGAGCTCGTTGCCGTAGGCCGGGTCGAAGCGCCCGGAGCGCGCGAGCGCCCGCAGCGCCGCGGTCCGCTCGCCCCACTCCTCGCCGTCGAGCAGCCCGGCGTAGTCGGAGCGCAGCGCCTGCGCGAGAGCGCGGAGCGCGGCGTCGCGCACCGCGGGGTCGATCTCGTGCCCGGCCTCGGCCGCCTCGGCGAGGAACTCCGCCGTCCAGGCGGTCAGCGTGACCGAGCCGGCGCCGCCGGGCCAGAACGAGAAGAGGCCGCTCGGCTGCTGGACGAGCGGCAGCCAGGCGAGGGTGTCGGCGACCGCGCGCGCCAGGCGCTCTCCGCCCTCGTCGGCGCCGAGCAGGTCGCGGAAGCGCGCCAGCGCGAGCTGGGCGCGCGCCGCGGCGAGGCGCTGTTCGGTGCAGCCGTGCGGGTAGGCGGGGAGGAAGTCGAGCCCGTTGGCGTGCGCGGCGAGGCGGGGCTCGCCGGTGAGGAGCAGCCGGCGCGAGAGGCTCCCCGCGCGCACCGCCTCGGCGGGCGCCGGGAGGCGCCAGGTGGCGCCGGGAGCGAGAGACACGAGCTCGCGCCGGAGCACGCGCTCGCGGTCGGCGCGGACCGGGAGGCGCAGCTCGAAGGCGTCGCCGGCGCCGTCGGCGCGGCGCTCGGCGGCGATCCGGAAGCGCGCCTCGCCGGTGGCGTCGGGCGGGACGGCGACGGGGAAGTCGGCGCGCACCGGGCGGTCGACGGCCCAGGCGAGGTCCGCGCGCGCCGCGCCTTCGAGCCGGGCGCCCTCCACGCGCGCCGCGGCGGTGCCGGCCCCCGCCGTGCCGTCGAGGACGCGCCCCACGGCCGAGGCGAGGAAGCGGTCGCCGGGCCGCAGGAAGCGCGGCAGCGCCGGCTGCAGCAGCACCGGCAGGCGCACCTCGATGCGGCCCGTGGCGTGGCCGAAGCGCTCGTCGCCGGCGGCGGCCTTGGCGCGCACCAGGAAGTTGGTGAGGTCGTCCGGCAGCGTCAGGCGCACGCGCGCCTCGCCGTCGGGGCCGACCAGGATCCTCGGCTCGTAGAACGGCACCGGCTGGAAGTTGCGCCGCACCGTCTGGCGGTCGAGGAGCGAGCCGGCTTCCTCTCCTTCGTCGCCGCCCGGCTGGCCGGTGAACGGCAGGAAGCCGAAGACGAGCGAGCGCGTGTCGCGGGCGCTCCAGAGCGACTGCGGACGGCCGAGGAAGCTCGGCACCGGGTCGAGGCGCTGCTCGCGCCCGAGCGCGAGGACCGCCTGGTCGACGAGCCAGAGCGTGACTTCGCCGGCGAGGGGATTCCCGTCGGGATCGCGGAGGCGGAGCGCGATCTCGATCTGCTCGCCGGGCCGGGCGCGCGTCGGGTGCTCGAGCTCGAACGCGAGGCGGTGGGCCCGCGGCTCGACCTCCAGCCAGACGGTGGCGCCGAAGGTGGCGGGCCGGCCGGGGTCGGTGGCGTTGCCGGGCAGCGGCCGCGTTCCTTCGAGGCGGCCGCGGAGCAGCAGGAAGTGGACCGGCACCTTCGGCGTCCAGCTCCCCTCGACCGGGAGCGAGAGGACGGCCTGGCCGCCGCGCACCGGGAGCCATTCGTAGCGGGTGCCGCCCGGAGCCTCGACGATCGCCAGCGCCTCGCCGTTCTGGAACGGGCTCTGCAGGACCAGCCGAGCGGTCTCGCCCGGCGCGTACTTCGCGCGGTCGGGGGTGACGTGGAAGACGGGCGTCGCCGGGCGCGGCCAGGCGACCGGCTCGCCGCCGCCGGCGAAGAGGTCGACCGCCACCCGCTGGGAGCGGCCGAGGCGGTCGCGGGCCTCGAGCTCGACGACGTAGACCCCCGCCTCGGGGAGCGTGAAGTCGGCGGCGACCGGGGCCGTGCCGCTCGTGACCAGGCGCTCCTCGAGACCCTCCTCGACCATCTCGGTGACGTAGCGCGCCACGCCGTCGGTGAAGTCCGAGGCGCGCAGGTGCGAGTGCCAGCGCCGCTGGCGCAGCCGCACCGTGACCGGCTGGCCGGCGAGCGGCTTCTCGTCGGGGCCGAGCACCAGCACCTCGGGGGCGAGCGCGCCCGCCTCTTCGAGATAGCGCGGCACGCGCAGGCCCAGCAGCAGCGGCGGCAGCGCCACCACCTGCCGGGTGGCGGTCACCGTCTGCTCGTCGACGTCGACCACCGTCGCCTCGACCACGTAGACGCGCGGCTGCGCGGTCGGCTCGACGCCGGGGTCGAGGCGGAGCCGGGCGCCGCCGTCCTCGTCGGTGGTATCGGCGCGCGCGAAGGCCGGGGTCGACTCGAAGCGGCCGCCGCCGGCGAAGCGCGCGTCGGAGGAGAAGAGGAAGCCGGGGCGGCCGGCCGGCGCCCAGTCGTGCGGGAACTGCGTCACGCGCCACTCCACCGGCCGGGCGGCGACGCGGCCGCCGGCGTAGTAGGTGGCGGCGAGCGCGAGCTCGAACGGGCGGTCGAGCGGGGTCTTCTCCGGTCCGTCGAGGCGCACTTCGAAGCGGGGGAGGCGGTACGCCTCCTTGCGGAACGAGACCGCGCCGCGCACCGCGCCCTCGCCGTCGAGGGTCTCGAAGCGGGCCCGGTAGGTGCCGGTGGGCAGCCCGGGCTCGTCGAAGAGGAGGTAGGCCGAGCCGTTCTCCTCGGGTGTCACCGGATAGCGCCAGACGAGGTCGCCGGGGCCGTCGATGACGAAGACCCCGTCGTCGGTGAGCGGCGCGAGGCGGCCGGCGCTCCGGGTGCGGAGGTAGGCCTTCAGGTGCACCGGCTCCTCGGGGCGGTAGACCGGCCGCTCGGTGAAGAGGTGGGCGCGCCGCTCGGGCTCGCCGCCCCGCCATTCGAGCGCCTCCTGGGTCCACTGCAGCCAGGTGCCGCCGTCGGCGCTCCAGCGTCCGTCGTGGAAGGTCTCGGGCGGGCGCTGCGGGTCGAGCACGAGGAGGTCGTCGCCGGCCGCGACCGAGAGCCGCACCACCTGCTGGTGGGCCATTCCCGGCGAGCCGGGGGCGCGCCACGCCGCGCGGCCCGAGGCGTCGGTGCGGCCGCGGAAGAGCTCGACCCAGCTCGGGCGGCCGCCCGCCCAGCGCACGCCTTCGACCCGCACCTCGGCCCCCGCGACCGGCTGGGCGCTGGCGAGCGAGGTGACGAGGAAGACGGTCCGCCGCGGCTCCTCGAGCGTGGTGAGCGCGAGGTCCGAGACCTGGAGTCGGAGCCAGCGCCGCTCGGGGCCGCCGTCGAGGCGGCGCAGGCCGACGAGGTAGGTGCCGGGGGCGCCCTCGCCGGCGAGGCGCGCGAGGTGCGGCTGGAGATCGAGCCCGAAGCTGGCCGAGCCGCCGTCGCGCCGGAGCGGCAGGTCGACGATCGCCGAGACCGAAGGCGAGCCGAGGGCCGCGATCCGCGCCGCGATCTCGTCGGGCGAGGGGCCGCTCTCGGGGCGACCCCAGGCGGCGGGGCGCTCGCCGGGGCCCGGGGGACGGCGCCCCTCGTCGACCGCGACCGGTGCGGCCGGGAACGGCCAGAAGGCGCGGTCGAGCGGGTCGATGCGGTGGATCCGCAGGTCGATCCGCTCCTCGCCGCGGCCGGCGAGCGGGACCATCTGGGGGCCGCGGCGCTCGGCGATGCCGGTCGCGGCGGCGAGGCGCAGGTAGGGGCTCGGCCGCGGGAAGGAGAGGACGAGCTCGTTGGCGCCCGCGAGGTCGAGCGGGCGGCCCGTCTCGTCGCCCAGGGGGGCGGGCACCAGGCGCACCCGGTAGGCGGTCTCGCGCGCGAAGGCGCCGCGCAGCTCGAGCCGGCGGCCGGAGAGGCTGGCGGCGAGGTCGGGGACCGGGGGGGAGAGGCGCACGAGGTTCCGCGCCTCGGCGATCCCGAGCTCCCGCGGCAGCGCGGAGAAGTCGACCACCACCGCCGGGTCGTCGGCCTCGCAGGCCAGCGCCCGCTCGGCCGGGTA